>JALOSO010000082.1 GCA_025458385.1 Paracoccaceae bacterium
CAGTTCCCCGGCGCGCTTGCAGTATGCCAGCCCATGCTTTTCGATAGCCTCTGGCGGGAATTGCGCTTCGCTGACACCCCACCGCAATTCCGGCAGCTTTACGCCAACCGCATAAAGCAATGTCGGCTTGCGGGCATAGTGGCCATAGCGCCCTTGCTCGACGCAGCATGTCCAGCCGTAATCGTCTGCAATGATCCATCCACCCGACCGAGGCGGAACGTTCAGGCCAAAGTGCGGCCAAGCATGGCTACCCCATGGATGCTCCATGACGCCACCATATCGGCGCACGGCATCAAGGGCAGCAGCGAAGCACCCACCATCGTCGCCCTTTATCTTTCGCTCACCCGTGCGCTTGATCCACAGGGGCTGGCCCGCCCACATCTTGCCCCACCGCTGGCATGGCGGATGCGCCACCACAGGGTGCGGGCCATTGTATTGCCGCGCGTCTTTGGCTTCATCCCAAGGGTCAACGCCATCCAGGTTGTAATAGCTTCCGCCCGTCTGGACGTATAATGCAGCGATCATCACACATCACCCACGGCGGAGGTGGACAGGGCGGCGCGGGCGGCTTCAATAGGCCACGCAGGAACTCCAGTATAAACGCTGCCGCGAATATTTGCCTCAATCGTCATTCCGCCACTTGCGCCACCTGGGCGCGGGATCATTCGCCCTTGATCGCACGCGTGCAATACTGACGCCAAAGCCTCACGCAGCCGCGCGTTTTCAGCCTCCAGGGATTCGATGCGGGCGGCTTGCGCTTCAACATAGTCCTTGGGGAAGTATTCATGCGGATACAGGCCGGGAACCGTTGTCCACGTCACGCCCTCGTCAAATACTTGCGCGCGGTTGATGTAAATCCTGTGCGTGTCCATGTCATTCTCCCTTGTGCGCATGGCGCGGTGTGGTTGAGCGGGCGTTGCCAACCGTAGCTTTCGCCAGTGGGTCCGGTCTTGTCTGTCGCAGCGCTTTTTGCCTTGGAAAACCGCCGCTCAGTAGGACACCCGCACAACCCGACCGCACCGTTTGGCGCCAGCGCAGCCAATCACGCAGATGCCCAACTCAGGGGCGCTTAGAAAACTCCGACCCATTACAGGCCGGGGCAGTTGCCCCGCGTCAGGCGTCAACGCGGGGTGGCTCTGGAAGCGGCATCCAGTGGGTTGGTTCATGCGGGTGATAGCGGAAGTCATCTCCACTTTCATCATCCCAAACAAGGTGTTCACAATTCCACATGCCGATTTCCCAATCTCCATTTACGAAGATCAGGCAGCGCACATATTCATAGCTGCGCTTTCCGGGCTTTTCTGGCAGTCGTTCCGTTGTCTTTATGGGGACACTCACTTCGCCACCTCCTTGAACGTAAACAGATTGCGGGGCAGTGCTTGCCCGGTCATTTTCTCCAGCCCGTCAAACCATGCGGCGGGGAAAATGTCCTTCTTGATATACAGCTGCATCAATCTTGCCTTGACCCCAAACGCGCGCAAGATCCGATCTTTGCCAAGAGAATGAACGATTGCCTCAACAGACGTTAGTTCCGTCATGTCGCGTTCGGTCGCATGAACTTTGTTGAACGCTGGCTTCGCCACTTTGATTGCAGACTTTTCACGATGTTCTGCGGCCTTTCGGCTGTCGATCCACTCAATTTCAATCGTGGCAATGTCTAGCGCCCAGCTCGACCCTTCAATATGTGCCTTCGTCCTTTTCTCAACTCTGGACGTTATCCCGACATAAAGCAGGTTTCCGGCCTTATCATAATGCCGATATAGCGCAACCTTGCCGCCTTGAGCGTTTGGCCGATCTTGGATCATTCCCAAGCCTCCACAGGCACAGCGCCGCGCGTCAATTCCGCAATGCGGATGCGATAGATGCGCCGAGGTTTCACTTTGCCGTTGATCCATCGCGACAGGTCAGCCTGATTGACCGGGATTTGGCCCGCTACCCAACCTAGCTTGCGCCCCTCGCGCATGGCCCACAGCTTCAACATATCTGGTGCGTTTTTTTCCATGGCCCCACCTTACACGCAAAAAAATCTGCGTCAATATGCTTTTCTTTGTTGCGTAAGCGCAAATCGCGCGGTATGGTCTACCTATCGAAACGCAACACGGGAGACGGACATGACTGACGCGATGAAGAAGATGCTGGAAAAAGCCTCGCGCCCAGCAGGATGCCCTGACAACATTTTTGGCCGCGAGATTTTTGAAGCCCGCCGTGATGGTCTCGTTGTTGACCGTATGGCGTTCACTCCGACAGGAACGCGCCGTTACTGGGCAATGATTACCGATGCAGGCCGCGCAGCACTCGCCGCCGCCTAACCCCACCCGGCGGGCTTAACGGCCCGCCACAACATCAAGAGGAATGACCATGCACACCGCCTTTACCCTAATCGCCACCATCGCCCTTGCCTGGGGCTGCTTTGCCGCTGTTGACGCCGTGCGGGATATGCCGCGCCATGTGGAGGGGGTGCGGTGATGAAAACATTCAATGAGATTTCAAAGCTGCGCGCCAACGCCGCCGAATTCGAGAGCTTCTGGGCGCGCTACAAGGCGCACACCGACAAAAGCGACATCGATAAGTTTGGCGCTTCCTTTGGTGGAGATCATCGCTTTACGAACTTTAAAGTGGTGACCTTCTTTGAGAGCCACAGCGGGTCATACGGCAGTTCGTCCTGCTACAATTTTGGCCGTTTTGATGACGGTTTGGCGCAGGAATACATGGTCCGCGCCATGAACTGCATGCGCGAAGAACTGTTTGCCAAATGTGCTGAACTGATGCGCGCCGACGCAGCAAAAAAGGTCAACGCGGCAAAAGCAGAGCTTGAGGCGATGCAATCTGCACTTGACGCGTGCCTGATTGAGGCTTCCAGCCCATGACCACCCGCTACACCACGCACGAAGGCCCCGCGCTGCTGATCGTCACTACGAAGGAAACCGCAGGCGTTGATGGGTGCTGGCATGATCGGCACATCGCAGAGATTACCGTTGATGGCTACACAGCCACCCGCGATGAACTGACACAGGAACAGGCCGCATTTGTCGCGGCGATTGAAAGGGGAGAGTGAAGGATGACCGATTACAACGACGGGAAATGGCACGGATGGAACGGCGGGGAATGCCCGGTGCATCCAAGATCCCGCGTGAAATGGACGCGACATGTAGGTATTGGCGTCCACGGAGTTTCTTATCAGGGGGAAGCTCCAGCACAACATGCTCCATGGAGCTCTTTCGAGGGGAATGGTCACTTGGTCGCCTTTTGCGTCATTACCCCCTACGTCGAACCAGCCAAGCCCCGCGAGTGGTGGGCGACTGGCAAGCACCTGCACGACAGCCGCGCCGAGGCTGATGCTTTCCTTGCCAAGGTGAAGGCCGACAACCCCAGCATGAACTTTGACAGCCACGCCCCCGTCTTGGTCCGCGAGGTGCTGGCATGACCTACTGGACAATCCTGCTGATCACCGCCCTCAGCGGCCCCATGGATGGCAGTCAGTCGTATGTGCTGTATCCGTCTCTGGCCGATTGCGAGCGCGCCACGCTGGCTGTGAGCGAGACGCTTGCCTATGATCATGCGCTTGACTGCCTGCCGACCGACACGGCAAGCGGATCGATCAGGCCCAAAGCAAACCCGTGGGTGCAGCAATGACCCGCCCGCACTACCAGGAGATTGCCGATCTGCTTGCCGAGCGTGATCTAGTCAAAGCCGGAGCGCTAATTATTGCAGAGATTGAAAGGCTGGACCGACGCCCTGACGGAGGCCAGCCATGACCGTTGATCTGTCACGGCTGGTCAAGCCGATGGTGTGGGAGAAGCACCCAAGCGCAAACATCTGGCGATGCAATGTGCCGCATGGGGAATACAAGGTCTTCGCAATCGGCGGTTTTTCTTGGGATTATGATAGCGCAACATCGCTGGATGATCACACGTCAAAAGCTGTTGAAAGCGTGGAATGCGCCATCGCCGCAGCCAACGCAGACCACGCCGCCCGCGTCCTTGCATCCCTCGACACGGCGCTGATCGAGGAACTGGTGGGAGCGGCAGAAACGCTTTTGCGTTACATTCCTGACGGCGTTGTTGAGTGCCGTGGCGATAAGTGCAGGGAGCCTTGGTGCGCATCTTGCTTCGGGTGGGATTACGCAGATGCTCATATGGAAAAAGTCTATGCTGATCGGGACTTGACCCGCGCCACCCTCGCCAAGCTGAAAGGGGGCG
Source organism: Paracoccaceae bacterium (assembly GCA_025458385.1). GTDB lineage: Bacteria > Pseudomonadota > Alphaproteobacteria > Rhodobacterales > Rhodobacteraceae > JAAFHS01. Next base: position 4,200 of record JALOSO010000082.1, read on the forward strand.
CGTGATGACCCGCTGGACCCTACCCCAAGACGGAACAGCCCCCGTGCCGGGGCGAAAAGAGGACATGATGACTGAGATTGATTTGACGCCGGAAGCGGTGGAGCGGTTGGCTGCTGATCTGCAAGCGGTCGCAGCCGCCACAGGTCCAAACGATGCCGCAGCAATTGCATGGGGTGCCGCCGACACCCTTCGCGCCCTGTCCGCACGGCTGGCAGAGGCGCGCGAGGCAATATCAGAAATGCACGACCTTGCCTCTTCGCACGCTGCCCGCGCCGAAGCAGCAGAGGCCGCGCTTGCCAGTGCCACTCGCGCCAAGGATTGTTTCCAACGCATGACGCGCGCGCATTGGGAAGCCCTTTGCGCAATGCGCAATAGCATTAACGAGCATATCCCGATGCCGAATACAGACAGCGGGCCTTTGTTTTCGCCTGAAAACGGCCCGATCTATGCTGACATTGCGGAACGGGTTGTGGCGCGCATTGTGGAGAGTAAAAATTACACACTGGCTCTTGAGCAAGAATTGAAAGACCGCGCCGAAGCAGCAGATGCCGCGCTTGCCACGGCGCGGGCGGATCGGGACAAATGGTTTGAAGGCGCAGGCGCGCACCATGTCGCATCCATGCGTGAGGCCCAGCGGGCTGATGTGGCAGAACATCAGCGGGACCAAGCTGTGATTGCGCTGATGCACCTAGAGCGTTGCGCGCAAGTAGTTTCCGAGCGAGGCGCACAAACTGGCCCACAGTGGACGCGCCTAACCAGCGCGATACTGCGGGCGCGGGCAACAATGTCAAAACTGCCAACTCCATTACCATCAAATGAACCGCCGCTTGTGCAATCCGCCCTCATCACCCAACAGGAGAAGCCCCATGAGTGACGTAATCAGCCGGGAAGCGGCTATTGGTGCGCTGGAAGAACGTCAAAGCCGATACCGCCGCGAAACAGCCACTTGGACGCAAATCCAGATGGACATTCTTGCTTTGCGCGCCCTCCCCGCCGCACAGCCCGCTCATTTCACGAACTGCGCGATCTGCCGCCGTGTTGTGGACACCCGAGAGGAAAGCGAAGGCGGCGACCCGCACGGGTGCCAATATGGCGATCAGTGGGTGTGTTCTGGTGAGTGCGGCGACAAGTTGAGCCCGCCGCCTGACTGGCTGGAAGATGCCGCACAGCCCGCCCCTGACATGAAGCCGTTGGCGTTCCTTGTGACTGATTTTTGCATCGGGAAACATCCATCAAAGGCCAGAGGCAACTTTCCAGACCCGGTCGAATACATCTATCCAGCAAGCCGGGAAAACGATGCAAGAGCCACAGCAAATATGATGCGTGGAACGCTGACGCCGCTGTATTCAGCCGCACAGCCCGCCCCTGTGACGGTGGAGGAAGCGGCGCGGGTGTTGTTGGCCGATCTTAACAGGGTGAAACCTGTTGGCATGTGGGGCGATGCATGGCCCGAAATCAACAAAAAGGAGGGTTATGCGTGGAACCGTATGGCCGCCGCCCTTCGCGCCCTTGCGGGGGATAAGCCATGAGTGCGGTCATTTCGGATTGCGGGACTTACAGATACGCTCTGACGCGATGGTGGGGGGACGGCCCAAACTGCGGCTTCATCATGCTTAATCCTTCGACAGCGGATGCCGAGCGCGACGATCCGACCATAAGACGCTGCATTTCTTTTGCAAAGCGAGAGGGATGCGGTGGCCTTGTGGTCCTCAATCTCTTTGGCCTGCGCGCTACGGACCCGAAAGAACTTTCGCGCCATCCTTTCCCTGTCGGGCCAGATTGGCGGCACTGGATCGACACCATGCTTGAGAACATAGATGGACCACTGATTGCAGGATGGGGCGCGCACAAGAGCATTGCGCCGCAGGTTGAGACAATCCGGCAAACTCTTAACGCATCAGGGGTAAAGGCGATGTGCCTCGGGAAAACAGCAGATGGGTCGCCGAGGCATCCGCTTTACGTCAGGGGCGATCAGCCTCTTGTTCAACTTTGGGTGTCGCCATGAACGCCCCCATCTACACCGCCGCCGACCTTGAAGCCGCAGTAAGGCGGGCGCTGGAATGGGCGGCAACGGTCGATTGGTCATCTGGCCGCGAAGGCAGGGACATTGGTCCTGACTGCCTGACCGATTGGCAGCGCGGGCTTGTGACGGGGATACACGAGATGCAACATGCCATCCGCGCCGCATCCCCCGACACCATCGCCAAGATCGCGCGGGGGGAGTGAAAAGCAAACCCCCGGCCAACTGAATAGCCGGGGTTAGTGGAATTCATCGGGGCGCTGCCCGGTCAGAAACCAACTGTCGCCCGTCACCAATACCACATCACCCGCCGCCGCGCAATCCGTCGCCAGTGGCGCTTGACCGTGCCGCGAGACCTCACCAGCAACCCCTAGCACGACCGAACTCGTTATGGGCCAGAACTGCGCGGACGTCTTGATCCGTCAGACCATTGATCGATGCATCGTCTAGGCGGATGGCTTTCCAGCCCGCACAGCTAGCGCCCCCAGTCGCCACGCAGCCGCTCACGAGCATCACGCTCAGAAGCAACGCGGTTGTCAACTTCATTCCTGATTTCATGCGCCCGCACCTCATGCTCCAGCCCCCGTTTTTCTGCCTTCTCAGCACCGCTACGCCTTCCCGTGACCCATACGCCGAGAAACGCCGCAGCAAGCGCCACAAGCCCTGCCAGCCACTCGCCGGGGATGATGCTCAGGATAAGGTCGGTCACGTCGCCCATCCCTTGCGCTTGGCGATGCCGTATGCCACCTCGACCACCATCCCGATTGCCAGTGCAACCACGGTCACAACGTCAGGATCGCCCGCAAGCGTTGCCCCTGCGTCCATGCCGATGATGGCCCCGACAATGTATCGGATTGCAATTCGCGCGATTGGTGCCCAGTCCATCACTTCCCCTTCCACATGCCGACCAGCGCGGCGAATAACGTTGACCAAAAGCCCCGCCCGATTGGCTTTGTAGCGTCAGGCTTGCCGATTGTGACTTGGGGCTTGGTGACAGTTTTCGGCTCTGGACTGTTGGCAACGGGGTTTGATGCTAACGGCTGATTGGCAACATGCGGGAACGTCTCGCCAGCAGGATACACCTTGCGGTCCAGTTCAAAATGCGGCCCATCTTTGAACGACTTCCAGTCGCCCCCCCAAACAATCTTGACGCCAAGATCAGCCGCCGCCTGCTTAACCGCAGGTGCCAGCTTGTAATACAGAGGCCAATCAAACGCCGCCTTGCCATCCGGCCCGATGGGCAACAGGTCAACCGCGTGGCCCGTGATGTGCCTGCTATTCATGGTTTGCGATGCGCCGGACTTGACAAGCTGCGCCTGCCGCTCTTTGGTCCGCAGCCCTTCGATCACAATGAAGTCGAGCGGGCTGATGTGTAGCGCACGATCCATCACGCGGCGCAGATCGGGGTGGACACCTTTCAGGCTGTTAAGGCTTCTTTGGCTCCATTTACGGTTCACATCTTCCCCCTATTGATAGCGTCACGAATTGCCGCCAAGTGATCGCGGCAAGCCTCGGTGGCGCGGCGCGTTTCCTCCATCTCGTGCAGGATTTTGTCTGTCGTGCCATTCAACTGCTGAAACAGTCGCATGTTTTCCGTAAAATTGCCAGTCTGCGCTTGCACGGCTGCGGTATTCGCGGCCAGCGCCACCCGCACGGCATCAAGCGTCCCCGGTTCGGGCGGCTCTTTGCGAATGCGCCACAGCGTCCAGCCGCCGACCGCAGAAAGGATAGCTCCAATCCCAGCAAGGACGCCGGGAATGTTATCAGGCGTTAGAAGCATGCCGCCGCACCTCCAAAGACAGGCGCGCGTCACGCCATGCAAACCACAGGCAGATAAAACACCCAACGCTCAGGCTGGAGTATATCGGCACGGCGGTCGTTGACCATTGCTGAAACACGAACCCAGCGCAAAACCCGGCATAGACCAGCGCCGATGTTAGCGCGGCAAACCACCGCATGAAAGGCGACCACCATCGCCGCCCGTTGATCGCCAGCGCCAGCATGTGCGACAGGCCGTTGAACATAAATACAAGCCCCCACATCCATTCGGGCGCGGCATGTCGGATCAGTTCAAACGCGGCGCTGGCCATACTTTCAAACGGCAGCAACAGCCAGACGCCGAAAGCCGCCGTTGTCCCGGCGAGATACACCTCAAGTCTGCGCGTCTCGAATAGTTCGCGCGGGGTCATCGCTGCACCTCAATCATTCGGATACCGCGCCGTGATCGCCTGCGCGTCAATAGCGGCGTTCTCTGCCGGGGTGAGGGGACGGGACGCATCGGGATACATGCGCGCAAGCAATTCGGGCGGAACGACCGCGACGGTCGGATCAACGTAGTCTTGATCGACGCCCGCGATTTCCTTTTTGAATTGGCGCAGGATTGCCCAGGTTTCCTTTTGTGCCTGCTTTGTCTTGCGCTCGGCTTCTTTGCGCCTTGCATCCGCAGCCTTTTGTGCCGCCTTGGCCTCGCGGCGTTTGTCTGCCCGATCCATTAAATCCTCCCAGCGTTGACAATAGGATACCACCCGGCCACGCGGAATATCGTGCTGTCTGTGATGTCAGCTTCTGACAAGGACGCCTGCGCCGCGATTGTCCCGTTGTCGAAATTGTAGACAAATCGGATCACATCAAAGTTCAGATCGGGGACAATTCCAGTCCCTGCCCTTGATCTTTGCAGGTTATTGACGCGCCCCGCAATCGGATATGTGGTAAACGTGTCGGCGCCGAACGGCAGGCCAGTAATCCGCGCCTCGCCTGTGCTTGTGCCTTTGCTGGCAAGCTGCAAGGTCATTGCGATGTAGACCAATGGACCCATGCGCTCGTATCGCAATTCGCGTGTGCCAGTGTATGTAACGCCAGTGTTACCCCCCGAGAAAGTGAATGCAGGAACAACACTTGAAGGCCACGCTGCGCCAAGCAAATTCGAGAAGTTACGTCGCCCTGTCCCTGTGTCGCTGAAAGCCGACGATCCGCCGAACACTCCCAAGAACAAGCCGTTGATATTCAAGTCATCAACAAGGCCGGTGATCTGGATGGCGGTCCCGGTAAAGCCATCGTTGGAACCATTCAGCAGCCAGCCCCCGTTAATCTGAGCCGATCTCGCAGCCTGTAGCCTGATGCTGCGGTGCGAAAATTGCATCAAGCAATTGTTGATAAACACGCGGGCATTTGCGTTGTTCACGTCCCACAGGCGCGGCGCTTCTTCTCCAATCCACCCGTTCATAAACACGCCATCGAACTGAATGCGCATGTCGTTGTCGCCACGAACATTCACGACAGCGGTTTTTGAATTGGCAATCACGCCGCCTTGGAATACCGCAGTCAGATAGTTCCCGGTCGTATCGTCGCAGTCGATGCAATAGCTGACGTTTTGGCTTGGACGACCGCCATCAAGATACACGTTCGAGAAATGCGATGAATTGTAGTTTGCCCCGCTGGCCTCTGCGGCCAAAAGGCCCGTCAGCTTCAACAAAGAATTACGGCCACCGTTGACATATCCATCCGAATACATGGAACCATCACCGCCCGTCAAAATCATGGCGTTGTCGGTATTCCAGCATCCAGCAATGTTAAAGCCGCGATGGCGAGACTGCCACTTTGGTTGGTATGTGCCGTCAGACTTCAAGCCCTGACGCACTCTCAAGCAGAAAGAGTTTGGCCGGGCCGGTGAAACAAAGTCAAAATAGAATGGGCCATACAACTCATAATCGGAGAAGTCCTCGTCTTGTCCGGCGATGACTTCCATCTGATTGTAGTATTGCGAAATCCGAACGCCCCGCATCCGAGGCTGAGAGCAAAAGCGCCATGTTACGCCCGTGCCAGCCGTCGCGCCTGTGCCGCTGCGGGTGAACTGGATGCCTTCGAGAAAGTTTCCAAAGCGGGTATTTCCAGTCGCCGCGCCCTCGGCTGGGCCAAATGACGGCCCGTCACTGGTATTGGACAGATTGAGCATGATGGTTTGCGTTGCACCCAAACCACGAAAGCCCACGTTGCTCACATCAACCGCAGGCCAAGTGGTATGATTGTAGCTGCCGTATCCGAAGTTCAGAACCCGGTCAATTTGTTGGTTGGCCAAGACCGACGCATACCATGCCGCCAACGCCGCGTTGTTCGTTGCAGAAGACACCCCCGCCGCAGACGTGCCGCCGCCGTAGTGTTCCAGCGTGACCGGGTGCAGCGGGTGCGTGATTAACCCCGTCAGCCCCGTCCATGTTGCGCCAGGCGAGCCTTGGAACGGCAATCCACCCACCCAATAGGTGCGCCCAGCAACAGGCACAAACCCCGCAGCAACAGCCGTGGCGTATTGCGCGCGGGTGTCGAAGGTATCCGCCCGAATGCCGCCCAGGTTATCTGCGCCTGTGCCATTGCGGCGATAGATCACCAGCCCGTCACCGCCGCTTGGGACCATAAACACAGCACCGTTGGCAACGCCAGCAATGCCCGCCGCGATGGTCGGGAAGATCGGCGCACCAGCCGCAATTGCCGCGACCTCGGCCTGATCCGCACTCGCCGCAGCCGCAGTAGCAGATCCAGCCGCAGCCACAGCAGATGCCTGCGCCTGCGCCAGCCAATCCGCAATGGTTTGCGCGTTCTCAGGATTGACGAAGCCAGCCTCAAGCAAGTCGGTCAACTCGTGCGGCCCGCCCGCTGGCACCTCAAACTGGCCGACCGTGTATTCCCGGTCCTCGCCCGAAATCACGTCGCGGTAATACAGCACGGCTTTGTAAACCGACCCCTGTTGCAACAGATCGGTTTGCTGCAACTGGACCGAGAAAGCGCCGGTTACGGTGTCTGCCACGGCTTCAACATCACGCGGGGCGAATATCTCGCCTGTCGTCGTCCAGTCGGGGCGGTTCATCCTAAACCGCAGCCGGGCTGCGTTGGGCGTGGTGCCCGTGATATGCTCAATGTTCCCGGTGACGGTCTGCAATGTGACGGGCATTCAATCGCTCCTGTTTGCGATGTTATATCATAACGACATGGCGAGCGTAAACAACGCATCAATCTGCGTGTCGGTCAGCCCAAGCGCGCCACCCAGCGCCTCAATCGCCGGATCGTCGCGCCGCCATTCGGTTGCGTATTCCCAAGA
>JALOSO010000317.1 GCA_025458385.1 Paracoccaceae bacterium
TAAGAGAAGATGGCGACATAGCGGGGGCGCGCTCCTTTCAGGGGGGCGACGCGGTGCAGGGAATAGCGGCCACGGAAAATCTGCAGGTCGCCGGGTTCAAGGTGCAGCACTTTGACCTTGTCCGAGGTGCCGTTCAGCACGCGCGTGACCTCGGCAAAGTTTTCATCGCCATCGCGGATGCCGGGGGCGTATTCGAAGGCACCACCCTGTTCGGCGTTCTGGATGGCGATGGTCACGGTGAAGTTGTTCGTGTCGAAATGCCAGGGAAAGCCGTTGCCTTCCTCGGCCACGTTCACGATGACATCGGCAAGCGGGTCGGCATAGCGGTAGAAGTGCGTTTCCTGCAGGCAATCCTGAATGAAGGCATCAAAACCGGGGCTATCATGAATGGTGCGCAAGGGGCCGGTCTTGGCGAAATTGTCGGCGGGGACAAAGGCGTTGGAACGGTCAAAGAACTGACGGCGCGGGTCATCGGGGGGCAGGCTGGGGTCGTCCTTGGTGAAGTAGACATTGGTGCGGTTGAAACTGCGGTGGCCCTTGGCGGCGACACTGTCAGCCTCGGCGGCGAGGGCAGCAATGCCTTGCGGTGAGAGAAACCGCTTGATGACGGCACAGCCATCGCGCGCGAGATCAGCGCGGACGCGGTCAACAAGGGCGCGACGTTCTGCGCTGTCCTGATGAATGGGAAAGCTGTCATAGTTGATAAAGGCTGCCGGGGTGTTCTGCATCGCTGTCCTCCGCTGTCATGGGCAGGGTTCCATATCCGGCCAGCGCAGACTTGCGTGTTTTCGACAAAGGCTGGCGCATTCGGGATGCGCGATGGACGGGCCAAAGGGCGGCATGGCCGCTTGACCGACCGCAGGATCAACGCCAGTCTGCAGACGGATAGGGGGGCGCGTGTGATGAATGAACAGGATTTCGGCAGCGAAGATGCGCGCGGCCATTGGGTGCCGAACAGGCCCATCTCTTATGGCCCGGCGTTTGACTGGCCGCCAAGCCCGAAACGGCTGGCGAAGTGGCTGTTCGGCTTTCCGGGCTATTTCCTGCCGTGGAACGTGTTTTACGCGGCCTTGGCGATTGTGTTGTGGACGTGGTTCTCGCCGAGCCTTGAGACAACGGCGACCTTGGCCCCGGGCTGGATTGCCACTCTGCTGGTGCGAAACTGGATTCTGGCGGTGCTGGTTTATGGCGCGTGGCATCTGTGGCTGTACACGTGGCGCAAGCAGGGCACGCAGTTCAAGTACAACCGGCAGTTCCCGCGCGAAAAGGCGGGCGGGTTCCTGTTCAACAACCAGACCTATGACAACATGTTCCACACGCTGGTGAGCGGCGTGCCGATCTGGACGGCTTATGAGGCGGCGCTGCTGTGGGCCTATGCCAATGGCTGGGCGCCGATGGTGACGCTGGCGGAAAACCCGGTCTGGTTCGTGGCAGTGTTCTTTCTGGTGCCGCTGATCCATGAGGTGGGGTTCTATTTCTGCCACCGCCTGCTGCATTTCAGCCCGCTGTACGAGATTGCGCACAAGCTGCATCACCGCAACATCAACCCGGGGCCGTGGTCGGGGCTTTCGATGCATCCGATCGAACATCTGGTCTATTTCTCGACCATCCTTTTGTTCTTCGTGATCCCCGGCCACCCGGTGCACATGATCAACCTTGCGTCACGGCTGGGGTTGGCGCCGGCGCAGGGGCATACGGGGTTTGACCGGGTGGTTGTGGGGCAGGATGCGACGTTCGAGGCGAGCTATTATGCGCATTACCTGCACCACAAGTATTTCGAGGTGAACTATGCGGATGGCATGGTGCCATTGGACCGCTGGTTCGGGTCTTTCCATGATGGCACGCCAGAGGCGCATGAGGCGATGAAGGCACGTCGCATGCGGCGGAGCGCCTAAGATAGCCCCATATCCGGCATACGGCAGGAGGATGACCACAACATCCTGCAGCCATCGGCAAATATGCGCCCGTGCGCCCATGTGCATTGAAAATCTGTCCCCGAATCGATAAAATGCAGGCAGAAAAATCGCCGGGGCGGCCTGAATGATCAGGACAACCGACCTTGGGTTAACGAGGCAGACAGATCATGAACCTGACGATCCGGGTGGCCGCTGCCGCCCTGCTTTTTCCCTTGATGATGACGAACGTGCAGGCCGGGGCCATTGAACGCGCCTGCAACAAATCTGACCGCGATGCTGCAAACCGTTCGGTCTGTGCCTGTATCCAGCAAGTGGCAGACATAAGCCTGTCAAACGCGGACCAGCGTCGTGCGGCGGGGTTCTTCAACAACCCCGACAAGGCGCAGGATGTGCGCCTGTCGGATACATCGCGCGATGATGCATTCTGGATGCGCTACATGGCCTTCGGCGAACAGGCCGAGGCTTATTGCGCCTTTTAAGGTCAGCGGCCAGCAGGCCCGGAAACGGGCCTGTTGCCGGGGCCGTTGACGCCATCAGGCGTTGACATCAACGACGACGCGCCCCTGCACACCCCCCTTGATGATTGCCGCCCCAAGGGCCGGCAAATCGGCAAGCGTGGCGGGCTGGATCATCGCCTCCAGCTTGTCCAGTGGCAGGTCGCGCGAAATCCGCTCCCACGCGCGGATGCGGTCTGCATAGGGACGCATCACGCTTTCGATGCCAAGCAGGTTGACCCCGCGCAACAGGAACGGGATGACCGAGGCCGGCAGCCCTGCCCCACCGGCAAGGCCAACAGCCGCGACTGAGGCGCCGTAACGCATCTGGCCCAGAATGCGCGCCAGCATCGCGCCGCCAACGGCATCAATGCAACCAGCCCAGGTTTCGGTTTCCAGCGGGCGCTTGACCGTTTCGGCAAGGTCTGCCCGCGGGATGATGCGCCGGGCCCCCAGATCCTTCAGGTAAGTGGCCGTTTCAGGCCGCCCGGTGACCGCCACCACCTGATAGCCAAGCTGTGCCAGCATCGCCACGGCGATGGACCCCACCCCCCCCGCAGCCCCCGTGACCAGCACCTCGCCCTTCTCCGGCGTCAGA
>JALOSO010000318.1 GCA_025458385.1 Paracoccaceae bacterium
CGATCAGGCGGTCAGTCGCGTGATCAGCTTTTGTGCAGCGCGCATCCCGGCGATCACCTGATTTTGCCCGCGCATCAGTTGCGTGCGGGCAAAGCCCTGATGATCGGCGTCATAGCCTGCGATCCGGCTGGCCTGTTCCAGCGCGGGCAAGGGCGGGATGGTCAGCGCCGGGTCATGGCGGAAACGGGGGCCACGGTTGAAATTCAGCGGCACAAGAATGCGCGCCAATTCCTGGATCACGGCATTGGCCTTGGCGGGGGCTATCTTGCCCGCCCTGGCGGCGGTCTGAAACGCTTCGACATCGGCCAAAAGCGCGTCGGCGGCCTTGCGGCTGGGCGAGAGGTCAAACGCGCTGCCGGCCTGGGCCTGATAGGCATCGATCGTGGCCTGAAATTCCCGCACGGTTGCGGACCAGTCAAAGGGCAACAGCGCGGCATTGGCATTGCGCAGCACAGCCAGCAGATACACCTTGATGTCGCGCAGCAAGATGTCCTTGTCGGCAATCTCCAGCGTGTCGTTTTCGGTGTGCCAGGCGATGTTCATGCCACAGCCGCCGACCTGATAATAGCCAAGGGATTCGCGGTGCGCGTCGCTCATGGCCGAGGACAGCATCAGATAGCTGCTGATCCCGATGCCGTTGAAGCTGTAATCGCCCGCCCGGTGCGGCCGTTCGGAATGCAACTCCTTGCCCGCAACGTCGCGGATGACATCGGCCAGAAAACCATGCGCTTCGGACATGACCGAGACATTCAGGAATTCGGTTGCCCAGCGGCAGCCGGGGCTGTCGCAATTGACCTGGGCCACGCAGTTTTCGTCGAGGTCGAGGGCAAATCTGTCGGCAAACCACGTCGATCCGGCATAGCGCCCGGTGGAATGGCCCGGCCACCAGCAGATCCGCACCGACCGTTTGAGCTTGTCCTTATGCGCCCAAAGCACGCGCGCCAGTTCCAGCAGCGCAGCATCCCCGGTGGCATTGTCGCCGACGCCGACATCCCAGCTGTCAAGATGGCCGTGCAACAGGATGTATTTATCCGGCTCCTCGGTGCCGCGAATGAACACCTCCGGCAGTTTGGAGCGATACCAGCCCCGTTCCATCTGGGTATAGATCGTCACCTCGCCACCCGCCTTTGCGATGGCGGCCAAAGCCTGACCATCCTCGAAATTCACCGCGACTGCGGCAATCCGCGGCACTTTTGGCAGATCATCCGTTCCCGGCGTGCCCCAGACGGTGGTGCAGATGCCCCAGTGGATATCGACACCGGGGTTGATCGCGATGACCCCGATTGCCCCCGATGCCTCCATCAAGGAGATGATCGAGGGGCTGGCAAAGCCTTCTGTCAGCACGATCTTGCCCGTGACCTTGGCCGTCAGCTCGGGGCTGGCGTCCAGCTGGCTTTCAAAGGCGTCTTCTTCGGCCATGTCGCGGCCCGACGGGATATAGACCAGTTTGCCAGACAGGCCCTGGGACGCATCGGCGCTATAGGCGGGTGGTTTGGCGCGAAAGGTTTTCCCATCCGCCTCGACGCGGGCAGCGCCAGGCAGGCTCAGGTAGAGGTCGGGTTCGTGCATCGTCACGTCCACCCCGTGCTTGCGCAGGCGCGACGCAACCTCGTCCATGCCGCGGTTCACGTCGGTGGGATGTTCGCGTTTGAAAGTGGCAAAACTTTCAACCAGCGCCCAAGGTTCATCCATCGACACGCTGTCTAGGATCTGCTGTTCGATCTTGTCCATCTTGGCCCCTGCTGTTTCATCTAATAAAACATTGATGTGCTGATTGAAACGTAGCAGAGGGGTCAGGGTCAGGCAACACTCTTGTCGGACCTCAGGCGAAGCACATCTTGGCCGAGATTTCCGCAGCGGATTTCAGCACTTCTTCGATGTAGCTGTCGCGCCGCGCCTCATCGAGCCGGACCGAGGCCCCGGCAAGCGACAGGCTGGCGATCACGTCGCCGCCCACGCCCCGAATCGGGGCCGCGACCGAAAACGCGCCGTCATCCAGATCGTTCAGCGCCACGTGATAGCCCTTGGTGTGAATGCGCTGAAGGATTTCGCGCAGCTTGTCAGGATGGGTGACGGTGTGCGGCGTAAAGGTTTCCAAAGGGCCTGCCAGCACGCGCTCTTGCACCGCGGGGTCGGCAAAGGCCAGCAAAAGGGTCGATCCGCCCCCGGCATACAGGGGGCCGCGCCGCCCGGATTGTGCAAAAATCCTAATGGAATGAAAGCCTTCTCGTGTTGCCAGCGCAAGCGCGTGCAATCCTTCGCGCACGATAAGGTTGACGTTCTCTCCGGTTTTGTCGCGCAGGGCATCCATGATCGCAGGCGCCACCTGGAGCAGCGCCCCATTGCGACCGACACGTTCGCCCAGAACAGACATGCGATAGCCAAGCGCGAATGTCGCCCGTTGAGAATCGCGCTGCACAAATCCGCGCTCCTCCAGCGTTTGCAGCAGCCGGAACACGATGGATTTCGTCATGCCAAGATCGCTGGCCAGCGCGGTCAAGGTCTGATCCGGCCTTTCGCCCAGGGTTTCAAGCACGCTGAGCGCGCGGGCAACGGCCTCAATCCGATACGATTTCCGCTCCGGGCCATCACTCGGGTCTTCATCGCGTGTCAAAGTCATTGCAAAACTCTCCAACTTTGTTTTACTTGATGAAAGAGTATATCATTTGTTTCACTGAGTAAAACACAAAACACCACAACCGGATAGAAAATCCGGATCGGCCGACCGAAGACTCCAGGATCTTTACCAACAGGAGAACCAAGCATGAGAAAACCACTGTCAATTGTCAGTTCCATAGCGCTCAGCGTCGGGCTGCTTGCCGGCCCGGCGCTGTCGCAGGAGGCAATTCGCAAGATCGAACTTCTGTCGCGCCCACAGGCCGCGCAGCCAGCCGAATTTCAGGCGATGGAACTTGTCGCCCAGGAATGGCGCAAGCTGGGCCTTGATGTCGAAGTCAAGGTGATGCCGTGGGAACAGCTGTCGGACGTC
>JALOSO010000319.1 GCA_025458385.1 Paracoccaceae bacterium
ACGCGTTCTGATCATCGGCTCTGGCCCGGCAGGCTATACGGCTGCCGTCTATTCGGCCCGCGCCATGCTCAACCCCATTCTGGTGCAGGGCCTGCAACCCGGCGGTCAGCTGACCATCACCACCGAGGTGGAAAACTGGCCCGGCGACACCCACGTGCAGGGCCCCGACCTGATGGTGCGGATGCAAGAGCACGCGCAGGCGATGGGCGCCGAGATCATCAGCGACTACATTTCCTCGCTTGATCTGTCGCAACGCCCCTTCGTCGCCAAGGCCGATTCCGGCACCACCTTCACCGCCGATGCCGTGATCCTTGCCACCGGCGCGCAAGCCAAATGGCTTGGCCTGCCGTCCGAGGAAAAGTTCAAGGGCTTTGGCGTGTCGGCCTGCGCCACCTGCGACGGGTTCTTCTATCGCGGCAAAGAGGTTGTGGTGATCGGCGGCGGCAATACCGCGGTCGAAGAAGCCCTGTTCCTGACCAATTTCGCAACCAAAGTCACCCTGATCCACCGCCGCGATACGCTTCGCGCCGAAAAGATCATGCAGGATCGGCTGTTCAAGCACCCCAAGATCGAGATGCTGTGGAATTCCGAGGTGACGGAAATCCTCGGGACCGAGGCGCCGCTGTCCGTCACCGCTGTGCGCACCCGCAATGTGCTGACGGGCGAGGTCAAGGATGTGCCGTGCCACGGCTTCTTTGTGGCCATCGGCCATGCCCCCGCCTCGGAACTGGTCAAGGACCAGCTGCCGCTGCATTCGGGCGGATATGTCTCGGTCGAGGCGGGCACCACCCGCACCGCTATTCCCGGGGTGTTCGCCGCGGGCGATCTGACCGACCACGTCTATCGCCAGGCGGTCACATCGGCGGGGATGGGCTGCATGGCCGCGCTGGATGCAGAGCGGTTCCTCGCCGCGCAGGATGCAACACTCAAGGCCGCGGAATAGCGCGCGCGCCACGGGTCCTGGTCCGGCGGGTCAGCCCTGCCCCGCCGGAACGCAGGCCGCCGATGCCGCAGCCCGGATGAATGAAATCATGGCGCAGCGGGGGCAGAGGCGAAAAGGCGTCTCGATATTGGCCCGGATGCAGCATTTTCGCCCTTTCTACCGGGCTTTCCCAGTGTTTTGCTTGAATTTTGCCGCAATCCCGCGCTAAAGCCCCGCGCGAAAGACGAGGGTAAACCCTCGCCCGGCACAGTGCATCTGAAAGGCCAGCATCTTATGTCGCTTCCCAACCTCGCTCCGATCCCGGAGCTGTATGTTTCGTATGATTCCGCGCAAAAGCTGAAGGCCGAGGCGGGCAACCTTCCCTCTTGGGACATGACCCCGCGCCAGATCTGCGATCTGGAACTGTTGATGAATGGCGGCTTCCACCCGCTCAAGGGGTTCATGTCGGAAGCCGATTATGACAACGTCGTGGAAAACATGCGCACGGCAAGCGGGGCGTTGTTCCCGATCCCGATCACGCTGGATGTGAACGAGAAATTTGCCGACAGCATCGAACCGGGTCAGGACATCGCCCTGCGCGATCAGGAAGGTGTGATCCTGGCCATCCTGTCCGTCACCGACAAATGGGTGCCAAACAAGGCACGAGAGGCCGAGCATGTGTTTGGCGCCGATGATCTGGCGCATCCGGCGGTGAACTACCTGCACAATCAGGCGGGCAAGGTCTATCTTGGCGGGCCGATCACGGGCATCCAACAGCCCGTGCATTATGATTTCAAGGGCCGCCGCAACACGCCCAATGAATTGCGCGCCTTTTTCCGCAAGATGGGCTGGCGCAAGGTGGTGGCGTTCCAGACCCGCAACCCGCTGCACCGCGCGCATCAGGAACTGACCTTCCGCGCCGCGCGCGAGGCGCAAGCCAACCTGCTGATCCATCCGGTTGTCGGCATGACCAAGCCGGGCGATGTGGATCATTTCACCCGGGTGCGCTGCTATGAGGCGGTGCTGGACAAATACCCGCAATCGACCACGACCATGAGCCTGCTGAACCTGGCCATGCGCATGGCCGGCCCGCGTGAGGCGGTGTGGCACGGCATCATCCGCAAGAACCACGGCTGCACGCATTTCATCGTTGGCCGCGACCACGCTGGCCCCGGCAAGAACAGCGCGGGTCAGGATTTCTATGGGCCCTACGACGCGCAGACCCTGTTCGCCCAGCATGCCGCGGAAATCGGGATCGAGATGGTGGACTTCAAGCACATGGTCTATGTGCAGGAAAAGGCGCAGTATTTCCCGGCAAACGAAGTGCCGGAGGGCACCACGGTCCTTGACATCTCGGGCACCGAACTGCGCCGCCGCCTGCGCGAAGGCATCGACATTCCCGAATGGTTCAGCTTTCCCGAAGTCGTGGCAGAACTGCGCCGCACATCCCCGCCGCGCGCCAAGCAGGGCTTCACCGTGTTCTTCACCGGGCTGTCAGGATCGGGCAAATCGACCATCGCAAATGCGCTGATGGTCAAGCTGATGGAAATGGGCGGGCGTCCGGTCACGCTTCTGGATGGGGATGTGGTGCGCAAGCATCTGTCCAGCGAGCTGGGCTTTTCCAAGGAACACCGCGACATCAACATCAAGCGCATCGGCTATGTCGCCTCGGAAATCACCAAGAACGGCGGCATCGCGATCTGCGCGCCCATCGCGCCCTATACAGCGACCCGCCGCGCCGTGCGCGAGATGATCGAAGCCTTTGGCGCCTTCATCGAAGTGCATGTGGCGACGTCGATCGAGGAATGCGAACGTCGTGACCGCAAGGGCCTCTACAAGCTGGCGCGCGAGGGCAAGATCAAGGAATTTACCGGGATTTCAGACCCTTATGAGGCGCCAACCAAAGCCGAACTCGTGGTTGATACGCAGGATGTGGACGTGGACCACTGCGCCCATCAGGTGATCCTGAAGCTGGAGTCGATGGGTCTTATCCGCGCCTGAGCCTTGAGAACGGTGGAATTTCGTCGCCCGGTCCTCTGGGCGGCGTTTCC
>JALOSO010000320.1 GCA_025458385.1 Paracoccaceae bacterium
GACGATGGCCAGACCGGAAAGATCAAGGCCCGCAGCATTGATGGCAATCAGCGCGGCGACAAAGATGCCAAGGTAGCCGACACCAACCGCGATGGCGTTCTGCCCGCCGCGGTCAAGCGAGGTTTTCGGCAGAATTGTCGATTTGAGCGCGCCCTGAAACAGCCGCGTCAGCGTATAGCCGATGGCAAAGACCACGGCGAACACCAGAAAATCCGTTGGTGAAATCTGCGTGTTGCCCAGACGGAACCCTTCGCGGAACCGCGTCCAAAGCTCGGTCAGATCAGAGACCCGCGCGCCCCAGACCAACGCCAGCAAGGGCAGCATTGCCAGCGTCAGCGCAAAGCCGACCAGAACCGGGATCAGCGCCTGCTGGCCTGCATCGTCATCGCGGGCAACCGCGCTGTAAATGTCGCTGACCAGTTGCTGCAGCAGGAACAGACCGCCGACCAGACCCAACGACAGGATCGCCGGATAGACCAGCGCCCCGGCGGCCGAAACATAGCCCACAGCCGCCAGTACCGGGGCCAGCAGGCCGATCACGATGGCCGCCCGCCCGATCAGCGTCAGAACCCGCAACCGGTAGGTCGGCGTGGCCGGTTCGCCCGTCTCGACCGAGGTATAACGGCGCAGCAGGCGGCCCATCCGCATCAGCAACACACCCGCCACCACCAGGATCGGGAAGGACAGCACGGCAATCGCCGCCTCGCTGCTGCCCAGCCGGTTCAGCGAAATGCCGCGGAACGCCTCAACCGCCAGAACCAGCCCAAAGGAACTTGCCAGAAAGCGCCCTTCGGCCCGCCGTTCGCCAGGCAAAAGCAGCACAGACTCCATCGCCTCACCATGGGGAAACAGCCGCCCCCCCAGCCAGACAGCCACAAAGACCGGGGCCGCAATTGCCGGCAGGGCCTGCGTCAGATCGCGGCCAAGCACCCCGACCATGCCAGACAGTTGCATGGCCTCGGACAGGGCGACCACCCCCAGCATGGGCACGACGACCTGACCGAAGGACGCGATGGTTTCCCACAGCCGATGGGTGCGTGCCGCTGCCCTTGCCTGCAGCCGCATCACCAGCCTGTCGATCCAGTCGCGTCCGCGCCACAGCAACCCGACGGCCAGCGCCAGATACAGCATGATCAGCGGCAGGTTGTTGGCAAAGGTGACCCGGTTGGAAGGCCAGCGCACCGCCCGCGCGGTTTCGTCATACAGGGTCACCGCCACGTCGCGCAGCGCCCCCAGCCCGGCTGGCCAGTTTGCCGGGTTTGCCGGCATCGGCCACAGTTTCAGCAGTTCATCCGCCTGCCTTTCGCGCAGGGCGCGGTCAATCTCGCCGACCAGCGCATTGGCCCGGCTATAGGCCGCCTCGGCTGCCACGACCGGGGCCTCCAGCGTGACAAGCTGATCGTTCAGTTCTGACCGGCGGCTTGCTATCTCGTCGGCCTCGGTCTCACCTGCGGCTGGTGCAGGCCCAAGGGCCGTCAGCTGTGTGCGCAATGCGCCAATGCGCGTTGCGTTGACATTCTGCCCCGCAAGCAGCTTTTCCCGCCAGTCGACCACCTCGACCCGCAGGGTTTCCAACGCATCCGCCGTTGTCGCGTCATCGGCTGTCGCTTCTTCGGCACGGATGGCAACCGCGTCCCAGGCCGCATAATCCAGCGTGGGTGTCTTGATGATGCGGATGGTGCGTGTCGGCGCCGTGCCCGTTGCCGTTGTTGTCTTTGGCGCCCCGCCGATATCAACCGGTGCCGTTTCTGCAGGCGCCTGTTCGGCCGGGGATGGTGGATCCGGCACAGGGGCCGGGTCCTGCGCAAGGGCCGCGCCCGCCGTCAGTGACAGGATCAGCGCAAGGGCGCGCAACGCGCCTGTCATGCGTCTTCAAACACCGTCGGGATCACCCGTGGCGCCGTATCCAGCCAGGCCGGCACCGGCAGGCCCTTTTCCTTCAGGAAGGTCGGGTTATACAGCTTGCTTTGATACCGGCTGCCGTAATCGCACAGGATGGTGACGATCGTCTTGCCCGGCCCCATGTCGCGCGCCATGCGCATCGCACCCGCGATGTTCACGCCTGTGCTGCCGCCCATGCAGATGCCTTCGTCCTGCAAAAGGTCAAACACGATGGGCAGTGCCTCGGCATCCGGGATGCGATAGCTGAAATCCGGGGTGAAGCCTTCAAGGTTCGCCGTGATCCGCCCCTGCCCGATGCCTTCGGTGATTGATGACCCCGGGCTTTCCAGCTTGCCCTCGGTATACCACGCATGCAGCGCCGCCCCTTCGGGGTCGGCCAGCCCCACCTTCACACCCTTGGGCTGCAGCGCCATGCCCACGCCGGCCAAAGTGCCGCCCGACCCGACAGCGCAGATGAACCCATCCACCTTGCCGCCCGTCTGTTCCCAGATTTCTGGCCCGGTCGTTTCGATATGCGCCTGCCGGTTCGCCACATTGTCAAACTGGTTCGCCCAGATCGCCCCGTTCGGTTCGGTCTTTGCCAGCGCTTCGGCCAGCCGCCCCGAATAGCGCACATAATTGTTCGGGTTCCTATAGGGCGCCGCCGGCACCTGCACCAGTTCCGCACCGGCCAGCCGCAGCATATCCTTCTTTTCCTGGCTTTGCGTTTCCGGGATCACGATCACCGTCTTGAACCCAAGGCTCGCCCCCACCAGCGCAAGCCCAATGCCGGTATTCCCCGCCGTCCCCTCAACGATCGTGCCACCGGGCCGCAGCAGCCCCCGCGCCATCGCATCCTTGATGATATACAGCGCCGCGCGGTCCTTGACCGACTGCCCCGGGTTCAGAAATTCGGCCTTGCCAAGGATATTGCACCCGGTCATCTCACTGGCCTTGCGCAGGCGAAGCAGCGGCGTATGCCCGATAGAGGCAGCAAGATCGGCATAGGCAGGCATGGGGACGGTCCTTTGGGGATGTGGTGCTGCATGTTTAGGCAAAGGGGGGGTTCACGCCATGCCACGAGACCAGAACAGCTTGCGCCCCAATATCGTCACGTTCCAGTCATGCTGGTGCTTATCTCCTTAGGCTATACGTTCGATTGATAACTCACACACAGGGTCCAAATGACGTTTTTGCCGACAGCAATTTCCTTGCCGCTTACTTGGGGGCTTTGTCTTCTGCTCACCCTGATAGGCCTGCAACAATGGTATGCATCGCGTGTCGCGGCGTCAAAACTCATGCGCGTTGGTTTGACATGGGTAAGCCTTCATCCATACAGTGTTCACAACCGGCTTGATCACCATTTGGGCGCTTTTTACGAACGCAATGGCCAACTGGTCGGACCAATCATTGTGATTTATGCGGCAGGCCGGGCATTGCGGCGTGCGATCGTCGCCGTTCCGTTAGCAGTCATTACAGCCAAGGCCTTTACAGAAGAAAAGGTGCTTGGCCTGTTTACTGTTTTCCGTGATCAACCCGAAGCTATCGAAAGAATGGGGCGCTGCGTCCTGCTGGTTCTTCTTTTCGCCGCACTTGTTTGGGGCTGGGACAAAATCGCCAAGTGGTCTGACAATTCACATTCGAAGAAGGTCAAGACGACCCCGACGCCGCCGAAACGAGAGAAAGGTGCGCCTGTGCTTCCAGCGCTTTTGGTAGTGCTGTATTTGATCGGTCTGACGCCTGCGCTTGTGCTTCTGTTGACGATCCTTTTTTCCATGTCGGCCGTCTGGTCAGACGTCGCAAAGAATACAAGTTCTGATACTGAAACATCATCGCTTTTTTTCGCGGCCATCTACCTGCTTGCAATGCTTGGTTTCTTCGCAATAATGCTTACGCTGCACTTGGTCATTGCGCCCATGGGCGGATTTGTTGCAGCCGTTTTGCTTTTGGGGATCATCCTGCCACTTGCCTGCGCACCAGCTGGAATGATCGTAACTGCGGGCACCGACTATATGATCGCGGAGTCGATACACAAGGGTCTTGGATCGCCCGGTTCTATAGCAGTCAAATCAATTCTCGCCTTCTGCATTGCCTTGGTTGGATTGGTAGCGCTGTTCATTGGCCTTTGGGTCGGGCTATCACTTTACGCAATTCTCGCACCGTCCGACTTTGGACTTGACCTTGCGCTTATGTTCCCGACGCTCTGGTCTGATCCGTCGATCATTTGGATTGCCGTCTTTCTGTGTCTAACGACCATCTTTACGCCAGTGTCATTGCTGCTTGAGGCTTTGGCAAAAGAAATCACCCAACGAAACACTGCTTGGCAACGCGTCCTTGCTCTGGATGCCAAAAGGCAGCGTAACGAGGAAACTGAAGCGGCTATGGTGCGCGCCGAAATCATCGGTTGTTCGATTACAGGGCTCGCGATCATTGTGCCCGCTTGCTTGCTCGTGCTGGCACTTTTCCATGCATAATCAATCGTAGGGTCAACGATCCTCCAAATGAAACTGGGGGGTGGCCAACCTTGACCAACCCCTTAATACACCCGCCTAACCCCTTGATATCATTCACCCCAAACGACGCCCCACCCCGGCACGCCCCCTACCCCGCCACAAACATCCCGTCGGCTTTCAGCCCGGCATAGCTTTCATCCAGCGATTTGCGCGCCCGTGTGATCAGCACGTCAATCTCCGCTTCCGTAATCACCAAGGGTGGCGAGATGATCATCCGGTCACCCACATGCCGCATCACCAGGTTGTTGGCAAAGCACCGCTCGCGCGTGCGCAGGCCGACCGTGCCCTCCTTCACCGCGAACTTGGCCCGCGTGGCCTTGTTCGGCGTCAGGGCCAGCGATCCCATCAGGCCAACCAGCTTTGTCTCACCCACCATCGGATGATCGGCCAGCGCGTGCCAGCGTTCGGCCAGATAGGGGTGGGCGACGTTGCGCACATGCTCCACCAGCCCCTCTTCCTGAATGATCCGCAGGTTCTCCAGCGCCACAGCGGCCGCCACCGGATGCCCGGAATAGGTGTAGCCGTGGTTGAAATCATCAACCGCAATCGCGGCCGCCACCTCATCGCAGACAATCGAGCCGCCGATGGGCTGATAGCCCGACGACAGACCTTTGGCGATGGTCATGATATGCGGGCGGATGCCAAAGGTCTGGCTGCCGAACCAGTTGCCGGTGCGGCCAAAGCCGGTGATGACCTCATCCGCAATCAGCAGGATGCCATACTGGTCCACAATGCGCTGAATTTCGGGCCAATAGGTGGCGGGCGGCACGATCACGCCACCTGCGCCCTGAATGGGTTCAGCGATAAAGGCCGCCACATTCTCCACGCCCAGCTCCAGGATCTTGGCCTCCAGCTCTCGTGCGCGCAGCAGACCGAATTCCTCGGGCGTCATGTCGCCACCTTCGGCCCACCAATGCGGCTGGCCGATATGTTCGATGCCGTCGATCTTGCCGCCATGCGCGTGGATATAGGTCATGCCGCCAAGGCTGCCGCCGCCCATGGTGGAACCGTGATAGCCGTTCTTGCGGGCGATGATGGTGCGCTT
>JALOSO010000083.1 GCA_025458385.1 Paracoccaceae bacterium
CACCGGGCGTGGACGCGCACCGCGAACAATTGTGCTTTGAAACCATCACCTTCGCGCCGCTCGACCGCCGCCTGATCGTGCTGGAGATGCTGGCAACAGGTGAGCGTGACTGGATCAATGCCTATCATGCCGAAGTTCTGGCCAAGATCGGCCCACGCGTTGCGGGGCCGACGCTGGCTTGGCTGAAGGCCGCTTGCGCGCCGCTTTAGGTCTTGTGCGAATCTTGGGCCACCGACAGGCTGCATGGCCTGAACGGGGGGTTAGCATGGCACCACATATCACCATCACGCCTGTGGGCGGCACAGTCACCGTTCGGGCCAATGGCGCGGTCATCGGCGAAAGCGAAGGGGCGGTTGAACTGCGCGAGGGGAGCTATCCGCCGGTGATCTATGTGCCCCGGGCGGATATGGCCATGGCGCTGCTCGACAAGACCACGCGGCAGACCACCTGCCCGCACAAGGGGCAGGCCAGTTACTATTCGATCGTCACCCCCGCTGGTGTGCTGGAAAACGCGGTATGGTCCTATGAAACGCCGCTGCGGGGGGCCGAGGCGATTTCGGGTCATCTGGCGTTTTACACCGACCGCGTGACCGTCGAGCGGCGCTAACCTTCGGCCAGAAGCCTGATCCGCGCGACCATCGCGCGTAGCCCGTTTGACCGCTGCGCTGACAGATGATCATGCAGGCCCAGACGGCGCAACTCGGCCGTCGCATCAACCTGCAGCACTTGTGGCAATGTCAGCCCGGCGTACAGCGCATGCAGGATCGCGATCAGACCACGCACGATCATCGCATCGCTTTCACCCTGAAAATCGAACCGGCCTGCGGCGATCTGCGGCCTGATCCAAACCTGACTGGCACAGCCATCCACCTTGGTTGCCGCCACCTTGAAGGCGTCATCAAGCGGCGGCATGGCGCGGCCCAGTTCGATGACATGGCGATAGCGGTCTTCCCAATCGTCAAGGAATTCAAATGTCTCGGCGATGTCTTCGAATGCAGGGCTGGCCATCGGGTTTCCTTCCTTGCCCCCGCAGGTAATTCCCTGCCCCGGCCCTGTCCAGCCCCAAGCCGCCTTTTCAAATGATGCTTCATCGGCTACCCAAGGGCAAAGCCCCGAGGTGCCTGATGCAAAAGTCCCTGCCGCTGCTGCTGATATGCGTGACACTGGTCGCCGGATGCGGTGGATTTCGCGACTCGCGGCTGAACCCGCTGAACTGGTTCGGGCGGTCTGAAACGGTGACAACGCTTGCGCCAGCGCCCGCCGAAGACCCCCGCGCCCTGGTCGCCGATGTGATCGACATGCAGATCGACCAGTTGCCGGGTGGGGCGATTCTGCGGGCCACGGGGCGGGCACCGACCCAAGGCTACTGGCAGGCCGAGCTTGTCTTGCGCGAAGGGCCGGATCAGGATCCGGCAGCGCAGATCTATGATTTCCGAATCTTTCCACCGCTGACGCCGACAGCATCGGGCACGCCGCAAAGCCGCGAGGTGACGGTGGCCGTCTACCTGTCCGACATCGATCTTGCCGGGCTGCAATCCATCACGGTGCAAGGGGCCGCCAACGCCCGGGCGATCCGGCGATAGCAGGCAGGATTGGCCCGGTATCGCACCGGATAGGCGGTCTAGCGGCCTTTGCGCGCGACCAAAGCCCAGACCAGCGCGCCCAGCAAAAGCACAAGGCCGGCCACCCCGTTCATCACCTCTCCCAGGCCCGCGCGGATACCGTTGCCATAGGGCACGAACGGTTGCGCGATCAGCACCAGCAGCGCCGCACAGATCAACACGGTCACCCCGGCGGGAAACTTTTTCACAGGCGGACGACGCGCACTTCGCTGCCCTTGGCGGACAGGGCGATTTCGCCCCGGCAAAGGCTGAGTGCATCATTGCCAAAGGCCTCGGCCCGCCAGCCTTTCAGCGCATCGACATCGCGTTCGCCGGCCGCAATCGCGTCAAGGTCACCGGATGAGGCGATCAGCTTTGACGCCACGCCCAGCCCCTCGGACTTTGCCTTGAGCAGCACGCGCAGCAGATCGGCCAGCGCCGGGTTGACCTGCAGATGTTCGCGGCTGGTGTCGGGTTTCGGCATGTCGCCCGGCCCCATTTCCAGCCCGGCCTTGACCGCGGCGATGATGCCATCCGCGATTTCGGGCTTTCGCCCCTCACGCAGCAGCAGGCGCGACCGGCCCAGTTCTTCCTGCGTTGTCGGCCGGGTGGACGCCAGTTCCAGCAGTGCGTCGTCCTTCATGACGCGGCTGCGCGGCACATTGTTCTTTTGTGCGTAATCTTCACGAAAGCGGGCCAGCGCCTTGACGATGGCCAGAAACCGACCCGAGTTGGTGCGGGTCTTGATCCGCTCCCATGCGTCATCGGGATGGACGGTATAGGTTGCGGGGTCAGTCAGGATTGCCAGTTCCTCAAGCACCCAATGTTCGCGGCCAGACTTTGCCAATTGGCCCGACAGGAATTCATAGATCACCCGCAGATGCGTGACGTCGGCCAGCGCATAATCGGCCTGTGCCGTGGTCAGCGGGCGGCGCGACCAGTCGGTAAAGCGGCTGGTCTTGTCAAGGTTTTCGCGGGCGATCTTCTTGACGAGCGTCTCATAGCCGACCTGTTCGCCGAAACCACAGACCATCGCCGCAATCTGTGTGTCGAACAAAGGCTTTGGAAACACCCCGCCTTCGACAAAGAAAATCTCCAGATCCTGCCGGGCTGCATGAAACACCTTGACCGTCTGTTCGTGCCGAAACAGGTCATACAGCGGATCGAGCGCCATGCCGGTGCCTTCGATCGGGTCAACCAGCACGGCATCGCCATCGGCACCGGGCAGCGCCATCTGGATCAGGCACAGCTTTGACCAATAGGTCCGCTCGCGCAGGAATTCGGTATCAATGGTAACGTAGGGCTTGGTCTTGGCCGCCGCACAAAAGGCCGCCAGCTCTTCGGTCGTGGTAATCGTACGCATCAGGGGCCTTTCGGGGCGCAAGGCGCGGGTTCGTCCCGCCAATGCTGCAGGGATAATCAAGGCCTGCGTCAAAAGAAAGGCAAAACCGTCAGTGTGCCAGTTGCAGCAGGCTGTGATCGCCACTGGCAAAGCGGCGCAGGACGGCCGGATACAGCCGATGCTCTGCCGCCAGAACCCGCGCTGACAGCACTTCGGCGGTATCGCCGGGCAGCACGGGCACGGTCGCTTGCCCGAGGATCGGCCCGTCATCAAGAACGGGTGTCACCTGATGCACCGTGCAGCCGGCCAAGTGATCCCCGGCGTCAAGGGCGCGCTGATGGGTGTGCAAGCCCGGGTATTTTGGCAAAAGCGAAGGGTGGATGTTCAGCATGCGGCCCGCAAACTGTTCGACAAAGGCGGGCGTCAGCACGCGCATGAAACCGGCAAGGCAGATGATATCGGGCCTTGCGGCGCGGATCGGCTCCAGCAGGGCGGCCTCAAATGCCGCGCGGTCGGGGCCAAAAGGGCGATGGTCTACGGCGGCCACAGCCACGCCACGCGCGGCTGCCCGGCCAAGCCCGGCAGCGGCCGGATCATTCGCGGCCACCAGCACGCAACGCGCCGGATGGTCGCCTTGCAGGGAATCGAGCAAGGCCATCATGTTCGACCCCCCCCCAGAGAGGAGGATGGCAACACGCTTCACAGCAGTTGGCCCCGGTAGGCAACCCCCGCACCCGCCTGCACATGGCCCAACCGCGTGACGATTTCACCTGCGTCTTGCAGCAGGCTGGCAAGCGCATCGGCCCGGTCTGCTGCAACCACGGCAATCATGCCGATGCCGCAGTTGAAGGTTTTCAGCAGCTCTGCCTGCTGCATCCCGGCCGTTTCGGCCATCCAGCGGAAGACCGGCGGCAAGGCCCATGCACCAAGGTCAATTTCGGCGCCCATGCCTTCGGGCAGCACGCGCGGCAGGTTTTCCGTCAGCCCGCCGCCCGTGATATGCGCCAGCGCGTGCACGCCACCCGCGCGCACCGCGGCAAGCGCGGGTTTCACGTAAAGCCGCGTTGGCGTCAGCAGTGCGGCACCAAGCGTGCCTTGCGAAAAGGGTGATGGAGCATCCCAGGCAAGGCCCGCGCGTTCGACCACCTTGCGCACAAAGGAATAACCGTTGGAATGCACACCGTCCGAGGAAAGGCCCAGCAGCACATCGCCGGGCGCAACCCCTGCCGGAAGATCGGCGCCGCGTTCCATGGCGCCCACGGCAAAGCCGGCAAGGTCAAAATCGCCCTTGTGATACATGCCCGGCATTTCCGCCGTCTCACCGCCCACCAGCGCGCAACCCGTCGCCTGGCACGCGGCCGCGATGCCGTTGATGATGCGCGTGGCCTGCGTCACCTCAAGCTTACCGGTGGCGAAATAATCCAGGAAAAACAGTGGCTCTGCGCCCTGACACACCAGATCGTTCACGCACATCGCCACCAGATCGATGCCGATTGTATCGACGTTGCCCGTATCAATCGCGATGCGCAGCTTGGTGCCCACGCCATCCGTCGCCGCCACAAGGATCGGGTCCACATAGCCCGCCGCCTTCAGGTCAAACAGCGCGCCAAAGCCGCCAAGCCCTGCCACGGTTCCTGGCCGCGTGGTGCGCTTGGCCGCCGGTTTGATCGCCTCGACCAGCGCATTGCCGGCGTCGATGTCCACGCCTGCATCTGCATAGGTCAGCCCGGTCTGTGCCATGATCGCCCCCTTGAAACAGTTAGGGCGCGGATACACCAAGCATCCGCGCCCCACAACCGGGCAAAGACCCTACTTTGCCCGCATCGCGGCCTGTTTCGCACCTTGCCCGGCGCCCATGCTGAAGATGAACCGTTGCAGCACCCAGATCAGCGCGACAACCCCGCCAATCAGCCCCGCGACCAACGCGCCATCCCCGCCCATTTCCGCCAGCGCCCCGGCAACCAGCGCACCGACGTCATAGCCCAGGGCAACGGCGATGGCATAAAGCACCAGCACCGAGACGGCGAAACTGACCAGCGTGAACAATAGCCCCGCCTTCCAGGCATAGGCGGCAGGCGGTTTCGCCCCGGTCTTTGTGCCATAGTGTTGACCGGCCATCATCGCCCCCAGAATCAACGGCAGAAAGCCCACGGCGTTTGCCTCGATCACGTAATCGAAAAAGGATTCGGCAGCCCAGATGATGACATTCATCAGAACGGCCATCCCCAGATAGAAACCCAGATAGATAAGCGTGATGCGCCCCAGCGAAGGGCCCGCGACTTGCATGATTGAAACCTCATTGTTCAAGAAATTGAAAGCGCGGCAAGATTGCAGATTCTGGTGGCACTGCAACCCTTTTCCGACGGCCACCTTGACCCAAGCCCAACCTGCGTCTAGGCAAAAGGCGCTGCGGGGGTCTGTAGCTCAATGGTTAGAGCAGGGCGCTCATAACGCCTTGGTTGGGGGTTCGAGTCCCTCCGGACCTACCACCAACCCTTTCTTGCCTCGCGCTGTGCCTTCGCTGCGCCTAGGCCGCATCGTCGGTCGGGCTTAGGTCAAAATTCTCGCCCGGATAGAATTTGGCAAGCCGCACATCGGCTGACCTTGCATGCCCTTCCATTCCCTCCATCCGCGAGATGCGCGCCGTGGCCAGCGCCAGATCGCGGGAAGCGGCCCGCGTTGCGCGCTGCCAGGTCACGGTTTTCATGAACTTGTGCACCGACAGCCCCCCGGTATAGCGCCCGGCGCCCGATGTGGGCAGAACATGATTGGGGCCGGAACATTTGTCACCATAGGCCACCGTGGTTTCCTCGCCCAGAAACAACGAGCCGTAAGACCGCAGCCGCCTTAGCCACCAGTCAAGATCGGCAGCCTGCACATGCAGGTGTTCGGGCGCATAGGCATCAGCCACCTGCGCCATGGCTTCGGCGCTGTCACACAGCATGACTTCGGCATAATCCGCCCAGGCGGCACGGGCATTTTCGGCGTTCAGGGCGGGCAGCTCGTCAATCAGGCGCGGCACCAGTGCGATGACCTGATCCGCCAGCGCGCGGTCGGTGGTCACCAGCCACACGGGCGAGTTATAGCCATGCTCGGCCTGCCCCACCAGATCCCATGCCACAAGGAACGGATCGGCGGCGGCATCGGCGATGACCATGCTGTCGGTCGGGCCCGCGAACATGTCAATGCCGACCTGCCCGTAAAGAATGCGCTTGGCCTCGGCCACATACTGGTTGCCCGGGCCGACAAGGATATCTGCCCTTGGCAGGCCGAACAATCCGTTGGCCATGGCCGCCACGCCCTGCACGCCGCCAAGGTTCAGGATCACGTCGGCCCCGCACAGATCCATGGCAAACAGGATGGCGGGCGGAATGCCCGTGCCCGGGCGGGGCGGTGAACAGGCCGCGATATGCGGCACGCCCGCGGCCTTGGCGGTGGTGATTGTCATGATCGCGCTGGCAATATGGCTATAGCGCCCCCCCGGCACATAGCAGCCCGCCGATGAGACGGGGATTTGCCGCTGCCCGGCCATCAGACCCGGCATGATCTCGATATTGCAATCCATGATCGTGGCGCGTTGTGCCTCGGCAAAGCGGGTGATGTTGCGATGGGCAAAGCGGATGTCGTTCTTCAGCTTTTCCGGCACCAGATCGGCCGCCCGGCGGATCGCCTCGGGCGCGACGATGATATCGCCCTGCCATTTGTCCAGATCACGGGCAAAGCGGATGGCCGCGGCATCGCCCTCCCGTTCCAGCGCCGCAAGCATCGTCTCAACAGCGGCGCGCACATCCGGCTGGCCGGACTCCGCCTTGCGCGTGGCCTTTTTCAGATAGGTCAGGGTCATGGCTTCTTGCTCACATCCGGCCCTTCCAGGGCACGATCCGGCGCTCGACAAAGCGCATCAACATGTCAAACCCATAGGCGATGACCGCGATGACGATGATCCCCATGATGACGGTCGAGGTTTGCAGGAACTGGCTGGCCGACAGCACCATGTAGCCCAGCCCCTTGGTGGCCGCGACCATTTCGGCGGCCACAAGCGTGGTCCAGCCAAAGCCGATCCCGATACGCATGGCCGTCAGGATTTCAGGCAGGGCCGAAGGCAGGATCACATGCCGCATCACCTGCCAGCGGCTGGCACCAAAGGAATAGGCCGCGTGGATCTGCTCGATCGCCGCCGATTTGACGCCAGACCGCGCGCCCAGCGTCACCGGGGCCAGCACCGACAGAAAGATCAGCAGCACCTTTGACGATTCGCCGATGCCGAACCAGATGATCATCAGCGGCAGATAGGCCAGCGGTGGGATCGGGCGGTAAAATTCCAGCGGCGGGTCAAACAGGCCGCGCACCAGCGGACTCATCCCCATCGCGATGCCAAGGGGGATGCCGACAAGACAGGCCAGCAGAAAGGCCCCGAACACACGCGCCGCCGAAATACCCACATGTTCAAGGAACGGTGTATTGGTGAACCCCTCGTTCCAGACCTGCAGGAACTTGTTCAGCACGGCCTGTGGCGCGGGCAGGAACAAGGGCTTGACCCAGCCCATGAAGGTGAACAGCCACCAGACAAAGATGATGCCAAGGATCGAAAGCACCGAAAGCCACAGGGTATCGCCCTGCCCCGGAACGCCGTAGGTTTCGCCCGGTCTGGTCGCGCGCGCCTTCATTAGGAAAGAAAAGATGCCCTTCTTGCGGGTCTGGGTGTTGGGATCGGCCTGTTCCGTCATATCGCAGACTCCTCATCCGAAAAGATGATCTCCAGAACCTCTTCGCGCAGGTCGATGAAGGCCCGGCTGGCCTTGACCTGCCGGGCTGGTGTGCCCGCCAGAAACTGCCGCGAGAACGGCAGATCAAAGCGGTGTGCAATACGGCCGGGGCGCGGCGACATGACGATCAGCTTGGTGCCCATGAACAGCGCCTCTTCCACCGAATGGGTGATGAAGAACACCGATTTATGCGTGCTGTGCCAGATGTTCAGGATCAGTTCCTGGGCCTTTTCACGGGTCAGCGCATCAAGCGCGCCAAGCGGTTCATCCATCAGCAAGACCTTGGGGTCACAGGTCAGGGCGCGGGCAATGCCGACGCGCTGCTGCATTCCGCCCGACAGGTTATAGACGCGCGCGCCTTCGAAATCCGTCAGGCCCAGCAAACGGATAAAGCCGCGCGCCGTTTCATAGCGGCGCGCCGCGGGCACGCCCTGCAGTTTCAGCCCGAAAGCGACGTTATCCAGCACATTCAGCCAAGGCATCAGCGCATGTTTCTGGAACACCACCGCGCGGTCGGCGCCCGGCCCCTGCACGGGTTCGCCGTCAAGCAGGATGGCGCCGGACGACGGGGACAGAAAGCCCGCGATCAGCGACAGCAGCGTTGATTTTCCACAGCCCGAGGCCCCAAGGGCCACCACGAAATCATCATCGACGATCTCAAGGTTGATCTGGCGCAGCGCCTCGACCGGCGGGCGGCCATCCGCCGTCGGGTAGATGACAGATGCATCCCTGATCTCCAGTCCCATCGCTGACCAACCCTGTTGCTGCCCCATAAGGCCCCGGGCCGCGCCGCGCCGGAAATCGGGGAACCAGCCCCTTTTTCCCGACGCAACGCGGCCGGTCCGTTCAGTTACTTTGCCGCGTCGGCGATTGCGGTCGTGACAAAGGCCGCATAGTCATCGGCGGCCGCATCAATACGTCCGGCCGCGACCAGAAAGTCGGCCGTGGTCTTCATGTTGGCCGCGGCCCCGCCCAGCCAGGCATCGCCCAACTGATCCGCCAGCGGAATGAAGGTAAAGCCCTTCAGGATCGTCGGCACCTGATCAGCCGCCGCCCCTGTCACCTCGGCAATGGTCTTGACCGGTGCGCTGTCTGCCGTCCAGGCGGCAGGATCGGCCAGATAGGCCATGTTCGCCTCGTTCATGACCTTGGCAAAGGACACCATTGCTTCGGCATTGGCGGCTGCAAATTCGGAATTCACCACCCAGCCGTCAAAGGTCGGGAACCCCCAGGCGGCGGTCTGGTCGGCACCCACGATGAACGTACCCGATTGCAGGATCTGGTTCTGCACCGGTTCCCAGATGAAGGCCGCATCGACCTGACCTGAATCCCAGGCGGCGGCAATCTGATCGGCAGGCAGGTTCACGATGGTCACATCGCTTTCGGCAATGCCCTGATGCGACAGGGCCCCCATCAGCGAGTAATGCGCCGTTGACCCGACCGGCACGGCAATCCGCTTGCCCGGAAGATCTGCCAGACCGGTGATCCCGGACCCGTTCTTGGCAATCAGGCTTTCCGCCGTGCCCAGGCCCTGTGCGATCATGAACAACTCATATCCCACGCCCTGGCTGGCCCCGATGGCAAGCGGCGATGACCCCAGTTCGGCCACCTGCACATCACCCGATGCCATGGCGGCGATAACTTCGGTTCCCGACCCGAACTGCCGCCATTCGATCGTCCAGCCGGTAGCGGCGTCAAACTTGCCTTCAGCACGGGCAACCTGCATCGGCGTCGGGCTGCCGAAATGGCCGATGATCACGTTTTCAGCCAGCGCCGCACCGGCCGACAGGGCCAGCACCGCGACGCCGGTGATCAGTTTTGCAAAAGTCGATGTCATGATTTTCTCCTTGTTGGGTTAGATCGCGGGCGTCTTTCTGCCTTCTGTCGTTTGCGGCGTCGCCGCATTTTCCGGGCCTGCGCCCGCCGTGGTGGCAAAGGCGACAATGCCGCCGACCAGCACATCCAGCGTATCAAAACCGATTGCGGCAGGATCAAGGGCATCGGAAATCAGCGAGAACTCGGTACAGGCCACCATCTGAACCGTCGCCCCCCCGATACGCAAGCCGGCCGAGGCGGCGCGCAAGGCTGAACGCGCTGCATCGGTCGCGCCGTTCCCCTTGATGCTGCGGATGATTGCCAGCAGCGCCTCCTGATCTGCCGGATAGACCGCTGTCAGGCCATGGGCCAGAAGCGGGGCATCAAACAGCCCGATACGTTGCACGGCCGGCGAGGCAAGTATACCGATCTTGCCATGCGGCGCGGCCAAGGCTGTGGCATGGGCGACCGACAGGGCCACCATGTCAATCAACGGAATGCGCGCGGCTGCGCGGATGGCCGGGGCAAAATGATGCGCGGTGTTGCAGGGCATGGCCAGCGCCATCGCCCCCGCGCCCTGCAAGCGTTGCGCCATGGCCGCCAGCACCGGGCCGGGATCAGCGCCCTCCCCATCAATCAGGTAGCGAAGGCGCGATGGCACCTGCGGGTTCTGGTCCACGATCAGGGGCAGATGGTCAGCATCATCCTGCGCGGGCATTGCCGCGATCAGCTTTTGCATCAGCAGCACCGTCGCCGCCGGGCCCATCCCGCCCAGAATGCCGACGCGCCGCAGCATCATGCCGCACCCGCGCGGATCAGGCTCCGCACCGCGCCTTCGGTCCCTTTGCGGCGGGGCATGAGCGGCGTTTGCGGCATCTGGCTATTCGGCCGCCTGCCGGTTGCCCGCATCGGCCAGAACCGCATCATAGCCAAACAGCGCCGCTGACCCGCCTGTGTGCAGGAAAACCACCCTTTCCCCTTTCTTGAACCGGCCCTTGCGGCAATAGTCGATCAGCCCGGCGGCCCCTTTGCCCGAATAGACCGGATCAAGCAAAATGCCCTCCAGTTCGGCAAACATGCGGATGGCCTCCAGCGTATCGGCCCGCGGCACGCCATAGCCGGGACCG
This sequence comes from Paracoccaceae bacterium, assembly GCA_025458385.1. Taxonomy (GTDB): domain Bacteria; phylum Pseudomonadota; class Alphaproteobacteria; order Rhodobacterales; family Rhodobacteraceae; genus JAAFHS01. Next base: position 10,652 of record JALOSO010000083.1, read on the forward strand.
ACGTAATCCGTATCGGCCACCACATCGGCCCGGGTCACCACACCCGGACAGCCCAGCTTTTCTGCCGTGCGCTGCGCAAGCGCAAAGACGTTCTCTTCCTGCTTTGGTTTGGGCGCACGCACGCCGAACCCCAGCAACGGAATCTGTGCGTTGATTGCCTTCAGCCCGACAATCAGCCCCGCCTGCGTGCCCGCAGACCCCGTCGCCGTGACCAGATGGTCGATCACGATGCCCCGGTCATTGGCCTGGCCCAGCAGTTCAAAGGCACAGTTGACATAGCCAAGCGCCCCTGTCGGGTTCGACCCCCCGCCCGGAATGACATAAACCTTGCG
>JALOSO010000321.1 GCA_025458385.1 Paracoccaceae bacterium
GCGGTGAATGTGGGGCTGGCTTTGTGGCAGGGGGCGGGGGTGCCCGGATTGGGCGTGCTGGCGGCGGGGGGTGTGTTGGGGTTCGCGGCCGTGGGGCTAAGTCTGGTGTTGTTCATCCTTGCGCTGCGGCATCTGGGCACGGCGCGAACGGGGGCGTAATTCGCACTTGCGCCGTTTATCGGGGCGGTGCTGGCGGAGGTGGTGCTGGGCGAGGCCGTGACATGGCCCCTGGCGGTTGCGGGGGCATTGATGGCGGCAGGGCTGTGGCTGCATCTGGCCGAGCGGCATGACCATTGGCACGAACATGCGGCGATGGCGCATGAGCATATGCATGTGCATGACGCACACCATCAGCATCGCCATGAGGGAGCGTTCACGGAACCGCACAGCCATTGGCATGAACATGCGCCCTTGCGGCACAAGCATGTGCATTACCCGGATTTGCATCACCGGCATGGGCATGGGTGACAGGGCGGATGCCTGCGGCGCGGATATTCTTGCCAGAATGAACGGGCTTAGCGCAGTCCGATATCTGCCAAGGCACGGGCGAGTTCGGGGGGGATGGCGGCGTCCTGTTTGCGGCCCTTGGGAATATCGCGCGGGGCGTCCTTGGCCTCCATATAGCGCCAGCCTTGAAAAGGGCGGCGGGGGATGGATTCGGTCAGGATGACCTGCGCGTCAAGATGAATGGCGCAGCGCAGGATGCCGTCTTCGCCACGCGCCTCCTCAAATCCCAGAATGCGCTGGCGGCACAGGATCAGGCCCTTGATCACCCAGAAAAGGCTGCCGCCCTCCATCTCGGCTGCGCGCTTTGGCCACATGCGGGTGACGTGGATGGCGGTGCCGGTGGGCCAGCGGTGGCGTTGGCTGCGCTGCCAATCCGTCAGGTCCTCGACCGAGTCGGCACCGACGCAGAGTTTTTGTAAATGCAGCATGCGGCCCCCGATTCACCTTTGGCAAGGATAGGGCGAGGGGCGGTGAGTGCAAGGTAGACTCGCGCGACGCATAGGCCTATGTTGTGTGCTTCACGAACTTATCCACAAGAACGGGGTCTGCGCCATGTCAGCCTTTGCTGCACCGATTGCCGAGCAAATCTGGGACATGAAGTATCGCCTGAAGGCGGCAGATGGCGGGGTGGTGGACCAGACGGTAGAGGATACCTGGCGGCGGATCGCGCGGGCGCTTGCGGCGGTGGAGGCGGAGCCGGCGGTCTGGGAAGAGCGGTTCTACGCGGCGCTGGAGGGGTTCAAATACCTGCCTGCGGGGCGCATCACGGCGGGGGCGGGCACGGGGCGGTCTGTGACCTTGTTCAACTGCTTTGTGATGGGCACGATCGAGGACAGCCTTGGCGGCATCTTTGACGGGCTGAAAGAGGCCGCGCTGACGATGCAGCAGGGCGGCGGGATCGGTTACGATTTCAGCACGATCCGGCCACGCGGGGCAGCGGTGCAGGGCGTGGCGGCAGATGCCAGCGGGCCTTTGAGTTTCATGGATGTGTGGGATGCGATGTGCCGCACGATCATGTCGGCGGGGTCTCGGCGCGGGGCGATGATGGCGACGATGCGCTGCGATCACCCGGATATCGAGGCGTTCATTGAGGCGAAGAAAGACCCGGCGCGGCTGCGCATGTTCAACCTGAGCGTGCTGGTGACGGATGCGTTCATGGCGGCGGTCAAGGCGGATGGGCCGTGGGACCTCGTATTTGGCGGGCGGGTTTACCAGACGGTCAAGGCGCGCGATCTGTGGGCGCGGATCATGCGCAACACCTATGATTTCGCGGAACCGGGGGTGATCTTCATCGACCGGATCAATGCGGCGAACAACCTGAGTTATGTGGAGACGATTGCGGCGACGAACCCGTGCGGAGAACAGCCCTTGCCGCCTTATGGGGCGTGCTTGCTGGGGTCGGTGAACCTTGCAAAGCTGGTCTGGTATCCGTTCGAAGAGCGGGCGCATGTTTGCAAGACGGCGCTGGCCGACCTTGTGCGCGTGGCCGTGCGGATGATGGATAATACGGTGGACGCGAGCCGCTTTCCGCTGGAGGCGCAGGCGCAGGAGGCGCGGGCGAAGCGGCGGATCGGGCTGGGGGTGACGGGCCTTGCGGATGCTTTGCTGATGTGTGGGCTGCGCTATGGGTCGGATGCGGCGGTGAAGGCCACCGAAGAATGGATGCACCTGATCGCGCGCGAGGCTTATCTGGCATCGGTGGACCTTGCGCGCGAAAAGGGGGCGTTTCCGCTGTTTGATGCGGAACGGTTTCTGGCCTCGGGCAATATGACCGGGATGGATGCGGATGTGCGCGATGCGGTGGCCAAGCACGGCATCCGCAACGCGCTGCTGACCAGCATCGCGCCGACGGGGACGATCAGCCTTTATGCGGGGAACGTGTCCAGCGGGATCGAGCCGGTGTTCGCCTATGCCTATACGCGCAAGGTGCTGCAAAAGGACGGGTCGCGCACGGAAGAGGAAGTGGTGGATTACGCCGTGCGGCTGTGGCGCGAGATGCACGGCGATGCGCCCCTGCCCGATTACTTTGTGAATGCGCAGACCCTGCCGCCACTGGACCATGTGAAAATGCAGGCGGCGGCGCAGCGGTGGGTGGATTCGTCGATTTCGAAAACCATCAATTGCCCCGAGGATATCAGTTTTGAGGATTTCCAGCAGGTCTACATGGCGGCATGGGATCAGGGCTGCAAGGGCTGCACGACCTATCGGCCGAATGCCGTGACGGGGTCGGTGCTGACGGTATCAGAGAAAGCGGAAGCCAAGCCTGCACCGGTGTCGGGAGGCGAGATTGTGTATCTGTCAGATCCGCTGGACAGGCCGGGTGCGCTGGAAGGGCAGACCTACAAGGTGAAATGGCCGGGATCGGAGCATGCCCTGTATATCACGATCAATGACATCGTGATCGCGGGGCACCGGCG
>JALOSO010000084.1 GCA_025458385.1 Paracoccaceae bacterium
ATCAGGCCGCCGTGGTGTCGGCCTTGGGCCGGTCATCATTGGGCACAGCCCCGGTGATCAGATAGGTCACCTGTTCGGCGATGCCTGTCGCATGATCGCCCACGCGTTCGATGTTCTTGGCGATGAAATGCAGGTGGATCATCTGGCTGATGTTGCCGCTGTCCTCCATCATGTAGGTCACGAATTCGCGGAACAGGGCATTGTACATCTCGTCCACATCGCGGTCACGCTGGCGCACATTCTCGGCCAACGCCGCGTCGCGCCGGATAAACGCATCCAGCGCGTCGCGCAGCAGGGTCTGCACGGCCTTGGCCAGCCGCCGGATCGACCCCGCCGAAGACCCGATCGGCCGCTCTGGTGCCAGAACGATCGTGCGCTTGGCCAGATTCTTGGCATAGTCGCCGCAGCGTTCAAGGTTGCCTGAAATCTTCATCACGGTCAGGACGGTGCGCAGATCGGTCGCCGTGGGCGCGCGCAGGGCGATCACCCGGGCGCATTCGGCATTGATCTGTTCATCCAGCGCATCGATCACAAGATCGCCCCGGCGCACTTCGGCGGCGCGATCGGTGTCACGTTCTTCCAGCGCGGTGGCGGCATCCAGAAGGGCGGTTTCAACCAGCCCGCCCATTTTCATCAACAGGGTCTGGATGCTTTCAAGGTCACGGTCAAAGGCCGAAGAGATATGTGCGTTGTTCATCTGTTCTGTCCTTAACCAATGCGGCCGGAGATGTAGGATTCAGTGCGCGGATCGCCCGGATTGGTAAAGATTTGCCCGGTATCACCAAATTCGACCAGATGGCCAAGATGAAAGAAGGCGGTCTTTTGGCTGACACGCGCGGCCTGCTGCATCGAATGGGTCACGATCACCACCGAAAACTGGCTGCGGAGTTCATCGATCAATTCCTCGACCTGGGCAGTTGCGATCGGGTCCAGCGCCGAGCAGGGCTCATCCATCAACAACACCTCGGGGCTGGTGGCGATGGCGCGCGCGATGCACAGGCGCTGCTGCTGGCCGCCCGAAAGGCCCGTGCCCGGGCTGTCAAGCCGGTCTTTCACCTCGTTCCACAGGGCGGCCTTTTTCAGGCAGCTTTCGACAATCGCATCAAGTTCGGCCTTGTTGCGGGTCAGGCCATGGATGCGCGGGCCGTAGGCCACATTGTCATAGATCGATTTCGGAAACGGGTTGGGCTTTTGAAACACCATGCCGACCTTGGCGCGCAGTTGCACCGGATCGACGCGCGGGTCATAGATGTTTTCGCCTTCCAGCAGCAATTCGCCCGAAACCCTGCAGACGGGGATCGTATCGTTCATGCGGTTCAGGCAACGCAAGAACGTTGATTTGCCACAGCCCGAAGGGCCGATGAAGGCGGTTACGGTCTTGTCCAGGATATCGACGTCGACATCCTTGATCGCATGGTTGGTACCGTAATGCACCTGCACCTTGCGGGCCGTCATCTTGTTGGCATTGGCAATCACGAGGGTCTCCGGGTTTTGCATCTTGTTCATAATTGCCCCCTTACCAGCGGCGTTCAAAGCGGCGGCGCAGCAGGATTGCGGCGGCATTCATGATGACAAGGAAGATCAGCAGCACGATGATCGCACCGGATGACCGTTCGATAAAGGCCGGATCAGACCGTTGCGCCCAGCCATAGACCTGCACAGGCAGGGCCGTGGCAGGATCAAGCGCGCCGGCGGCCGACAGGCTGGGATAGTTGTCAACAAAGGCGACCATGCCGATCAGAAGAAGGGGGGCGGTTTCCCCCAGGGCCGTTGCAAGCCCCAGAATGGCACCGGTCAGGATACCGGGCATGGCAAGCGGCAACACATGGTGGAACACGGTCTGCATCTTTGACGCACCGATCCCCAGGGCCGCATCGCGGATGGATGGCGGCACGGCGCGGATGGCCGAACGCGTGGCGATGATGATTGTCGGCAGGGTCATCAACGTCAGCACCAGCGCGCCCACCAGCGACGATGACTGCGGAAAACCCGCAAAGTTGATGAAGACGGCCAGCCCGAGAATACCGTAAACAATCGAAGGGACCGCGGCGAGGTTCGAGATATTGACCTCGATCAGGTCGGTCCAGCGGTTCTTGGGGGCGAATTCCTCAAGATAGATGCTGGCGGCGACACCGATGGGCACGCAAAGCAGGGCCACGATGATCATCATGAAGATCGAACCGATGATCGAAATACCCAGACCGGCGGCTTCGGGCCTTTGGTCAGATGCATCGGGTCCAGTCAGGAACTGCCAGTTGAAGGGGCGCGACAGGGCGCCGTTTTCTGCCAGCAGATCAGCCAGCTGCAGCTGTTCCGGGCTGACATTGCCATCGCGTTCGGCACTTTCCATCGTGACGCGGCCCTTGAAATAGCCGTCGATGCGCGCGTTGGTCCAGATTGTCATCGTGATGGTCTGGCCGACAAGGGCCGGTTCGGCCAGCACCTGTGCGCGCAATTGCCCGGCTGCCTCTTTTGACAGGATCGCCCGGGCGTCCTTGTCCGACAGGCCGTCAACAGCCAGCCCTTCGGCCTGCAGAAAGGCCAGGAAGGATGAATCGATCACCTTGCCATAGCCAATCGTCGTGACCTTGGCCATGGCCGCCGCATCAAGGCTGCCCGACGGGTCAAGCGCCTCGGCCGTCAGCACCACCGGAAAGGTGACCGAGGTCTGGCGAAAGGCCGACACACCATCGCGCAGGATGGTGAACAGCATGATCGCCAGCACCAGCAGGCTGATGGCAATCGCGGTGATCCCATACAGACGGAACCGGCGTTCGGCGGCATTGCGGCGCGACATCAGCCGTGATGGGCGCAGCAGACTTTCCGTCGGGGTTGGGGTGGCGGTATCGGTCATTCGTATTGCTCGCGGTATTTGCGCACGACATAAAGGGCCAGCACGTTCAGCCCCAGGGTGATGACGAACAGGGTCATGCCAAGGGCAAAGGCGACCAGCGTCTCGGGGCTGGCGAAATCGGTATCCCCTGTCAGCTGGCCCACGATCTTGACGGTCATCGTCGTCATCGCCTCGAACGGGTTCAGGTCCAGTTTGGCCGCGGCCCCTGCCCCCATCGACACGATCATCGTCTCGCCAATCGCGCGGCTGCCGGCCATCAGGATGGCGCCCACGATGCCCGGCAGGGCGGCAGGCAAGACCACTTGCCGAATGGTTTCGGATTTGGTCGCACCCAGGCCATAGCTGCCGTCGCGCAAGCTTTGCGGGACCGCGTTGATGATGTCATCCGACAGCGACGATACAAACGGGATGTTCAGGATGCCAATGACGATCCCCGCCGTCATCACCGATGATCCGCTGTCACCCAGCCCAAGTGGCTGGGCAACCCAGTCACGCAGGAAGGGGCCAACAGTGACAAGGGCAAACAGGCCAAAGACAACGGTCGGAATTCCAGCAATCACCTCGATCAGCGGCTTGATGACATTGCGGGTGCGCGGGCTGGCATATTCGGCAAGGTAGATGGCGGAAAACAGGCCAAGCGGGACGGCGACCAGCATCGAGATCAAGGTGATGTAAAGCGTGCCCCAGACCAGCGGGATCAGGCCGAATTCACTGTTACCGCGAAAATTGGGCGACCATGTCAGCCCGAAGAAAAAGTCGGAAACAGGGTACAGGCGGAAAAAGTTCAGCGTTTCGGACAGCATGGAATAGATGATGCCGACGGTTGTCAGAATGGCGACCGAGGATGCCGCGATCAGCAGCATCTTGATCACAGCTTCAACGCGGTTGCGGGCGCGGAAATCCTTTTGGGTCAGCATGATTGCAGCAGCAAGACCGGCCAGTGCCGCAATCAGCGTAAAGACGGTGCGCGCTGTCAGCCCGATGGCCGAAAGGCTGCGGTATTTCTGCGCGGCGGCCAGGGTTTCTGGCGTGATCGCCCCGCCAAGGGCCACGCCGCTGGCGGCAAGCGCCTCTTGCAGGGCGGCCATATCGGCCCCGGCCCCATCGGGCGCGACCTCGGCCATCTGCCCGGATGACACCGCACTGTCGATCCCGGCAGCAAGGCGGCGCACATCCATCAGCGCAAGTTCTTCGGCATTCTGGGCGGATTGAGCCTCGTCCGCGGTCTGGGTGGTTGTGGTGACGGGCAGAATAGCCCCGACCGAGCGGGCAATGACCACGGGTTGCAGGATCAGCCAAAGGACCAGAACGGCAAGGGCCGGCAGGGCCACCATCAAGGCCCCATGCCAGCCATAGGCTTCAGGCAACGAATGCAGGCGGCGCATATCACCCCCGGCCGAGGCCAGTGCACGCCCACGGCACAGCACAAAGGCCATTGCAGCCAGTACCAGCACCACGCCCAGCAACAACACAGTCGACATCAATCGCCCCAGTTCCAGAAAGGTCAGGCGGCCCCCGGGTATCAGGGGCCGCCTGTATTGCGGGTTATTCCAGCGGGCCCATCGGGGTTTCCGCAGCCACCATGGCCTGCGTCGCCGCCAGTTCCGGATCTGACACAAGGCCATATTCTGCCAGCGGGCCATCGGGGCCGGCCATATCATCGGACACGAAGAATTCGATATATTCCTTCAGGCCCGGAATGACGCCGATATGCGCCTTTTTGACGTAGAAGAACAACGGGCGCGAGACCGGGTATTCACCGCTTGCGATGCTTTCGGTGGAAGGCACCACCCCGTTCATCGTGGCCACGCGCAGCTTGTCGGTGTTGTTCTGGTAGAAGGACAGGCCGAACACGCCGACGGCCGTGGGGTCTGCATCCAGCCGCGCCAGCGTTTCGGTATAGTCACCATCGATATCGACAGAACGGCCATCCGTGCGCAGCTCCATGCAAGATGCCTCTGCCGCGTCTTCCTTTTCACCATCATCCGCGCCTTCGGCTGACGCGAGGAACAGATCATAGGCGCCGCTGTCCTTGCAGCCCTGGATGATCACCTTGGTGTCGAACACTTCACGCGTGCCGTGCTTGGTACCGGGAACGAAGGCCAGAATATCCTGTGCGGGCAGACTTGCGTTGACGTCTGCCCAGGTGGTGGCGGCGTTTGCGGCAATCGCACCGTCCTTGGCCACGCTGGCAGCAAGTGCGTTATAAATATCAGCCGGCGTCAGCGCGAATTCCGGGCCGGCGGCGGCTGACGCAAACACGATGCCGTCATAGCCAAAGCGCACTTCCATGATCTCGGTCACACCGTTGGTGGCGCACAGGTCAATGTCAGACTGCGAAATCCGGCTGGAGGAGTTGGCGATGTCGACGGTGTTTTCACCCACGCCTTCGCACAGCTTCTTGCGGCCCGCACCCGAACCACCACCTTCAACAACCGGCGACGGGAAGTCAAAGTTTTCGCCAAAGGCTTCGGCCACGATGGTGGCATAGGGCAGCACGGTCGACGATCCGGTGACCTGCACCTGATCACGGGCCACCGCCGATGTGGCCGCAATTGCGGTCATCGCGATCGACGAGACAGAAAGTTTCAAGAAAAACATCGGTTGCTCCTGCAAGGATCCTGACAGTGTTCCAGCCGCAGCGGGTGGGACAGCGCCCTGCTAGCCCGCGATCATCTTGCTTTTGCGACAGCCATGTAACGGTTTGATGACATGGCTTGCGCCGCTTTGGCGCCGCGAACAGCCCCACTGCGGCACAGCCCGGACGAAAACCTAATGTTCCGGCAAGGTTACGGTGAACGTGCTGCCCTGCCCCGGCACGGATTCGATCCGCAGGCGGCCCCGATGACGGTTGACGATATGCTTGACGATGGCCAGCCCAAGGCCAGTACCGCCCTGTTCGCGCGACCGATGGCTGTCGACACGGTAGAATCGCTCGGTCAGGCGCGGCAGGTGCAGCGAATCGATCCCTTCGCCCGAATCGCTGACCGCGACATGAATGACGCTGCCCCCCATGACCGCGACAGTGTCGCGGGAAAGCGTCACATGCACCTTGCCGCCATCCCCGTATTTCAGCGCGTTCTCGATCAGGTTCTGGAAAACCTGCACCATCTGATCCGGATCACCCGGCACCATGACCGGCCCTGCCAACCCCTCGACCGTCACCTTTGCCCCTTGGGCCTCGGCCAGATTGCGCAGCGTTGCGACAACGGTTGTCACACAGGCCCGCAGATCGACCGGTTCGCCGGGCCGCAGACGCTCGGTCGCCTCAACCTGGCTCAGTTGCAAAAGGTCTCTGACCAGCCGGTTCATCCGCTCGGCCTCACGCGACATGATCGCAAGGAACCGCCCGCGCGCTGCGGCATCATCCCGTGCAGCCCCCTGCAGCGTTTCGATGAACCCCAAAAGCGCGGTCAGCGGCGTGCGCAGCTCGTGGCTGACATTGGCCACAAAATCGCGCCGCATCTCGACCACATGCTCCGCCTCGCTGATATCGTCCAACAGGCACAGCGCACCCGCGCGCCCATCACCGGCGACCGGCGTTGCCAGCAGGCGGAACACCGTTTCGCCCCCGGCGGCCCCCGGCACCACCACCCGCGCCTGACCGGCCACCCGATCGCGCACCGCCGCCTCGATCACCGCGATCGCCGCTGGCTGCCGCAGCGACAGCGCAAAATGCCGCCCTTGCGCAATCTCGCCCAACAGGCGGCGCGCGCCTGCATTCATCAGCCCCACGCGCGCATCCGCCGCCACAAACAGCGCCGGTTGCGGCAGCGCCTCAAGCATCGCTTTGGCAAAGCCATCTTCCATGGCCCCCTTGCTGCCAGCCCAAGGCACAGCTGTCCAGCCCGTTGGCAAATCTGATCCTTTGGATAAGGGCCGCATTTTTGCTTTTCCCCGGCCAGAATCGCGCTAAAGTTGCAGCGTCATGGGATTTAACACCTGTGACTCCTCGGGGGAGGCTGGATTGAAAGACGCGAGGCTACGCTGCCGATTGGCGGGGTGGGCATGACAGATTCCGTGCGGACGGTCCTGGTGATTGATGGGGCCAAGGCCGGAAATCTGCCCGACGATACCAACCAGGTCTGCCTGCCGTTTTCGCATGTCTCGGCGCAGGTGCTTGGCAAGGTTCTGCCAGAACTTGTCATTCTGCCGCTTTTCGGCACGGGCTTTGACGCGATTGAGGCGCTTGGCCTGCTGGAACGGCTGGGCTATCGCGGCGCCGTGCTGGTCCGCACGCCGAATCTGCCGAATGCGCGGCTGGTGGAACGCGAGCTTGCAGCCGTCGCCCCCGGCCTGACAGTGCGGCTAACAGGTCCGGCGTCTTCGTAGCGCGCCACAAGCGGGCGTCACGTCAGGCCGGGTTGTCGCGGCGATAGATCCAGTCATGGTCAGGGTCGTTCTGGAACCGCCAGGCGCGGCGTGGCCCCGCCATCACGTTCAGGTAATAAAGGTCATAGCCATAGGGCGCGCCACAGGGATGATGCCCACGCGGCACCAATGTGACATCGTGATTTTTCACAGCCATGGTTTCGTCCAACGTGCCGTCCTCGGTATAGACACGCTGGATCGCAAACCCCTGCGCCGGGTTCAGCCGGTGATAATAGGTTTCCTCAAGATAGGTCATGCGGGGATAGTCATCCTCATCATGCCGATGGCTGGGGTAGCTTGACCAGTTGCCCGCCGGTGTGAACACCTCGGTTACCAGCAGGCTGTCGGCCACATCGCGCGCCTCCATCGCGATGTTGTTGATGTGGCGCGTGTTGGCCCCGGTACCGCGTGGCGCAAGAGCGATCCCGTCAGGGCCCAGTCGCCGCGCCGCATGGCCGCCCTTTCCGGGTGCCGTGCAAACAGCAAGGGTGCAGGCGGTGACAGCTGTTGCCGTCCAATCCGTGCCATCTGGCAGATACAGGCAATGCGGCGGCGTCTTTTCAAAGACATCCATCCGATCACCCATCACGCCCCAATCCTGCCCGGCACCCGTCAGCCGGGCATGCCCTTCGACCAGCACAAGAACGACTTCGCGGTCACCTGTCACCTCGGCCACGTGGTCACCCGGTTGCAACCGATAAAGGCCAAAGCCGACATAACCCCAGCCCGCATCGGCGGCCGTGATATCATGCACTTTGCCTGTCAGCCCCGCCGGTCTGCGCAATAGGTTCATACCATCACCCCACCCTTGACTGCGGCGCCGCGCGAAACATCGAAGGGTCAGCCCGCAACCACTTGTTTCTTCTTGTTTTCCTCAAATTTCTTGCGTGCCGCCTGCACCGTTGGCCGGACCGATACTTCGGGCACGCCAACTTCCCACCATGTGCCACCAACCGGTGTTGATGGATAGGGGTCGGTATCGATCACCACGACATAGGGGCCCCTGACCACCGGTGCTGCCGCAAGCGCATGTTCCAGTTCGGCAATTGTCTGCACCTTGACTGCCGTGGCGCCCATGCTGGCCGCATGCGCCCGGAAGTCGATGGCGCTGTTGGCACCGCCCACCGCATCCTTCAGCAGGTTGTTGAACTCGGCCCCGCCCGTGTGCATTTGAAGGCGGTTGATGCAGCCAAAGCCCCGGTTATCGGTAATCACCACCGTGAACTTGATCCCCATCATGCAGGCCGTCGCCAGTTCGGAATTGGCCATCATATAGCTGCCATCGCCCAGCATGCAGACCACATCGCGCGCAGGTTCGGCCATCTTGATGCCCATGGCCCCGGCAATTTCGTATCCCATGCAGGAAAAGCCATATTCCATGTGATAGGACATGGGCCGCGAGGCCTTCCACAGCTTGTGCAACTCGCCCGGCATCGTGCCTGCCGCGCACATGACCACCGTATCCGGCCCCGCCGCGCGCTGCACCGCCCCGATCACCTGCATATCCGTGGGCAAGGCATTGCCCGTGGCGGGTGCGTCTGTCAGCGGGTCCACGGCTGCGAACCAGTCGGCCTTCAGCTGCGCCGAGGGGGGCGTGAACACATGGCCGCCCAAGGCGTTCGAAATCGCCTCCAATGACACGCAGGCATCCGCGCACAAAGGCTCTGCCCCGTGCTTCATCGCATCATAGGCCGCGACGTTGATGCTGATCAGCTTGCGCCCGGGCTTTGCAAACAGCGACCATGACCCCGTCGTAAAATCCTGAAACCGCGTGCCAAGGCCGATCACCACATCCGCATTCGCGCAGATCGCATTGGCACTGGCCGCCCCCGTCACCCCAATCGGGCCGAAATTCATCGCATGGTCCCACGGCAAGGCCGATTTGCCCGCCTGCGTTTCCACCACCGGAATGGCATGCCGCGCCGCAAACCCCGCCAAGGCTTCGGTCGCAAAGGCGTAATGCACGCCACCGCCCGCCACGATCACCGGGTTTTTCGCCCCTTTGATCAGCGCCACCACCCGCGACAGTTCCGCCGGGTCCGGCTGCACCCGCCGCAGATGCCAGACGCGCGGTTCAAAGAAAGCTTCCGGCCAGTCATAAGCCTCGGCCTGCACATCCTGACAGAAGGACAGCGTCACCGGCCCGCATTCTGCCGGGTCCGTCATCACCCGCATCGCGCGTGGCAGCGCCGTCAGCAGATGTTCGGGCCGCATGATCCGGTCGTAGTAACGGCTGACCGGCTTGAACGCATCATTCACGCAAGTCGTGCCATCGCCGAAATCCTCGACCTGTTGCAGCACCGGGTCCGGTCCACGGTTGGCAAACACGTCGCCCGGCACGAACAGCACCGGAATGCGGTTCACATGCGCAACCCCCGCCGCCGTGACCATGTTCAAGGCACCGGGGCCGATCGAAGATGTCACCATCATCGCATGCGCGCGGCCCAATTGCTTGGCATAGGCAATCGCCGTATGCGCCATTGTCTGTTCGTTCATGCCGCGCCATGTGGGGAAGCTGTCCTTGACCCCATGCAGCGCCTCACCCAGACCCACCACATTGCCATGGCCGAAAATGCCCCAGCAGCCCGCCAGAAACGGCGTGCCATCGGGCGACATCTGCGCCATCAGATAACGCACCATCGCCTGTGCGGCGGTCAAACGTACGGTTGTCATGCAGCCTCTCCCTGCCCGGCGCGGGCCTCGTCCCAGATATTGCAAAGTCTTGTGTAATTCGCGGCCATTGTTGCAACGGCCGTCCGGTCATCGATACGGCCTGCCATCCAGTCACGCCCGACATCACCGTGAATCGTGCGGCCCACGGCAAACCCCTTGACCAGCGGATAGCGCGCCGCCAGCCGAAAGGCACTGGCCAATTCCGCCTCGGACTGGCCCAGCCCAAGAATGACGATGCCCTGCGTATGCGGATCGCGTTGCTCGATGGCGGCACAGGTTGCCGCCCATGCGGCATCGGTCTGCATCGGCTCCAGCTTCCACCAATCGGGGTAGATGCCGATATCATAAAAGCGCGTGATCAGCCGTGCGGTTGTCAGATCATCGACCGGGCCAACCTTTGAGGGGATCACCTCCAGCAGCATTTCCAGCCGGTTGCGGCGGCAGGCATGATACAGCCGTGTGATCACCGCCTCCTGCTGCGCCGCCATGTCCGGGGCATCATCCGGGTGGCAAAAGCACAGAACCTTGACCACATGTTCCAGCGGCCATTCCGACAGCCCGCCGAAATCCGGCCCCAGTTCCGGCTCCAATGTCAGCGGGCGTGACCCCGGCCATTCCACCGGTCGCCCGATCCACAACCCCTGCCCGGCTGCCCGCTGCAAGGCCCCGCGCCCAAGGCGGTTGTCGCACAACAGGCCATAGCCCGCCTGCCCCCTGGCCACCGCCAGCGTCGCATCCAGACACAGGTTCTTGAACACCGCGATCCGTTCGGGCGAGGCCCCCGGAATATCTTCCAATTGCGCGCGGTGATCATAGGCAAAGGCGCGCACCTGCCCCCAGTCCTTGCGCCGGTTCGTGGACCAGTGGATCTGCTCCAGCTCGGCATCATGTCGCAAGGCCGGAACCTGCACCCCGCGTTTGAGGAAGAACTGCAGTTCCTCCCAACTCGGGTAGGCCGGCGTGCAGCCGTGGCGTGACACGGCAAAGGCCCCGCAGGCATT
>JALOSO010000085.1 GCA_025458385.1 Paracoccaceae bacterium
TGGTGCAGATCGACAACGCCCGCCTTGCGAACCCGCAGCTCAGCGCCAGTGCGACCGGCCTTGTCGAAGGCGACCGCCGCAATCTGGATGTGACGGCGCGACTGGCAAACCTTGCACTGATCCTGCCTGATTTTCCCGGCGCGCTGACGGTTGCCGGCAAGGTGGCGCAATCGCCAGCGGGCACAACGCTTGACCTGCGCGCCACCGGCCCCGGAAACATCGATGCCACGGTCTCTGGCCAGCTGGACCCCGCCTATCGCCGGGCTGCCCTTGCGATCCGCGGGCAGGCGCAGGCCGGGCTGGCAAATGTGCTGATCGACCCCGGCAGTCTTTCCGGGCGGCTGGGCTTTGATCTGGCCTTGGATGGGCCGCTGCAATTGGCGTCGCTGACAGGGCAGATCACGCTGTCGGGCGGGCGCTATGCCGCGGCAAACCTGCCCTTTGCACTTGCCGACCTTGCAAGCACCGCGACCCTGCGCGCCGGTCGCGCCGACCTGAACGCCAGCGCCGCCATTTCGACCGGCGGGCAGATGCAGGTCACCGGGACAATTGCCATGGCCCCACCCTTTGCCGCTGACCTGACCGCCACGATCATGAATGCCACCCTGCGCGATCCGCAGCTGTTCCAGACGCGCGGCAACGGGACAATCACCGTCAACGGCCCCCTCGCCGGGGGCGCGCGGATCGGCGGACGCATTGCACTGATCGAAACCGAATTGCGCGTGCCTTCCGGCAGTTTTGTCGGCGTTGGCGCGATTCCCGGCCTTGTTCATGTGAATGAAAGTTCCGCCAGCCGCCAGACCCGGCTGTTTGCCGGATTGCTGGGCAACCGTGCCGCAACCAGTGGCGCAACATCGGCCCGCAGCTATCCGCTGGACCTTGTGCTTTCGGCGCCAAACCGGGTGTTCGTGCGCGGGCGGGGCCTTGATGCCGAACTGGGCGGCACGTTGCGCCTGCAGGGCAGCACCAGCAACATCCGCCCCACCGGGGCGTTCGCGCTGATCCGGGGGCGGCTGGATATCCTTGGCAAACGGCTGGCCCTGTCCGAAGCAACGTTGCAGCTATCGGGTGATTTTGTGCCCGATCTGCGTATCCTCGCCTCAAACGAAAGTGACGGGATCGTCAGTTCCGTGCTGGTCGAAGGGCGGGTCGATGATCCCCGTGTCAGCTTTACCTCTTCGCCTGAACTTCCCGAAGAAGAGGTCTTGTCCCGCCTGCTGTTCGGCCGCGCGCTGAATACGCTGTCCGCGTTTCAGGCCGCGCAACTGGCCGGGGCGGTGGCAAACCTTGCCGGGCGGGGTGGCGAAGGCATCATGGCCAAGCTGCGGCGCGGCTTTGGCCTTGATGATCTGGATGTGACCACCGCCGAGGATGGCACCAGCAGCCTGACCGCAGGCAAATACATTTCGCGCAATACCTACACGGAGATCGAGGTTGATCAGCAGGGTCGCAGCACGATCAACCTGAACCTTGATGTGACCGATAATCTGACCGTGCGGGGCAGCGTGTCATCCGACGGGCAAACCGGCATCGGGGTGTTCTTGGAAAAAGACTACTAGGCCGCGCCCCGTCAGACCGGTGGCCTGGGTCGGGCGGCGCGGCTGCGGTTGCGGTTTTCGGCATCATAGGCCGCCCCCAGCAACACAGCGTAGGCCGACAGGTAAAACCACATCAGCAAGGCGACAATCGCACCGATTGAGCCATAGACCTCGTTATACGTATTGAAATTCGCCAGATACAGAACGAAGCCGCGCGAAACCAGCGCCCAAAGGCCAAGCGCAATGAACAGACCGCGTGTGAACAGGCGCGGAGCCTTTTCGCTGTTTGGCCCAAGGCGGTAGATCAGCCCGATGGCAAGCGTCACGAACAGAAAGCCCAGCAGCATGTTGGCGCTTTCAAGCAGCAGCGCCTGCCATGGCCCGATGGGCAGCCAGCGGATGGCAAGCGGCCCCGCCACGGCAGCCATCATCGCTGCAAGTGCAAGCAAGACCAGCACCAGCGTCAGGATGATTGCGCGCAACTGGTGCCACATGCCATCGCGGTTTGGCAGATGATGGATGGCGTTCAGCCCCCGGATCAACGCCGCCACCCCGGCGCGCGCCGACCACAGCGCCACGGTCAGCGACACCAGCGTTGACAGGCCAAGTTTGCTGGAGTTCGACGAGATCAATGTTTCAACCTGCCCGGACAGCACGGCAAAGGCTGCATCCGGCAAGAATTGATGCAAGGGTTCGATCTGGCTGCGCAGTACCGTCGGATCAGCGGCAAACCCCCATAGCGCGATCACCGCCGCAATTGCCGGAAAGATCGCCAGGAAGCCAAAGAATGCCACCCCCGCCGCAATCAGCCCCAGTTCGGCCCGATCCGTGCGTGTCCAAAGCCCGAACATGAACCGCCAGGCCCGCCGCGCCACATGCAGCGGAACGCGCCAGACAGAATGTCGTCCCATGGCCATGACCGGCTTTCCCCTTGGCTTGGCCCCCGTGGCCGCCCGCAACCTTGCCCTATTCTTCTTCCAGCCGCGTGCGCAATTCACGCAGTACCGGCAGCACCGCGCGCACGCGTTCGGCCCCCAGGGACTGTACCACATCGCCGATCAGTGGCGCGATCACCGCCACGGCTGCATCCCGCGCTGCCCGGCCTGACGGGCTGATCGACACCAGCTTGCTGCGGGCATCATCCCAGTCGGGCCGGATATGCACATGCCCTGCCCATTCCAGCCGCGCCAGCGTATTGGTCATCGCCCCGCGCGTCACATGAAAGGCCCGGGCCAGT
Organism: Paracoccaceae bacterium; assembly: GCA_025458385.1. Taxonomy (GTDB): domain Bacteria; phylum Pseudomonadota; class Alphaproteobacteria; order Rhodobacterales; family Rhodobacteraceae; genus JAAFHS01. The sequence goes on from JALOSO010000085.1 coordinate 2,776, forward strand.
TGTGCCGGCGTGCGTTCCTCGGACAGGCGCGCCAGATGGTTCAGCACCCCGAAATGCGACAGTTCCATTCCGCGCGGCAGCGCCTTTGACACGCGGTTGCGGGCCAGCTGATCTGCCATGAACAGCTCTCCGAACAAGGCCACGGCGATGTCTTCGGTCCGTTCGTTCATGGCCCGTCGAACCGCACATCATGCTGCAGTGACGGGATGCGCTGTCGCGCCTCGGCCACTGCCGACAGGTCAATATCCGCCATCACAACGCCCGGTGCCGTGCCGCCATCCGCCACAACCTCGCCCCAGGGCGCGATGACAAGGCTGTGCCCATGGGTCTTGCGCCCCTTGCCATGACGCTCGGCATGAAAGCCTGTCTGCGCCGGGGCCAGGACAAAACAGCCCGTCTCGATCGCCCGCGCCTGCAGCAGGCTTTGCCAATGCGCAGCACCCGTGATGTGGTTAAAGGCGGCCGGCACGGTGATCACCTCGGCCCCGGCCTGTGCCAGCGCACGATAAAGATGCGGAAAGCGCAGATCATAGCACACGGTCATCCCCACCTGCGCAAAGTCTGTCTGCGCCAGCACCGCCCGGTTTCCCGGTCGATACGCCGCGCTTTCGCGGTACACCTCGGTTTCCGATACATTCACGTCGAACATGTGAATCTTGTCATAGCGCGCGACGATTCCCCCATCCGGCCCGATCAGGAATGACCGGTTGGCAAAGCGGCCATCGGCATCGTCCGTCCGCACACCGATAGACCCGATCAGCAGCCAGACCCCCGCATGGGCAGCCTGATCACGCAGCACCGCCAGCGTCGGATCGCTGTCCTCGGGGTGAAGGGTATCGGCCATATGGGCGCGGCTGGAAGACAGCATATTTGTGCATTCCGGCGTCAGGATGAACCCTGCCCCTTCCGCCACCGCCCGGCGGCACAGGGCAACGGTTTCCGGCAGGTTTTGCCCCGGATCGTCTGTCACCGTCAGTTGCAGCAAGCCCAGACGCATCGCGTCAGCCCTTCAGCAGCGGGTCAAGTTTGCCCGCCGCGTCAAGATCATGCAGATCGTCGCAGCCGCCCACATGCTGTGCCCCGATAAAGATCTGCGGCACGGTGCGCCGCCCGCCGGCACGCTGGGTCATCAGCTGCCGCGCTGCAGGGTCGCGGCCAACGTCGATTTCGGTGAAGGGCGCACCCTTGCGCGTCAACAGACGCTTGGCCATCATGCAATACGGGCAGGTCTGTGTCGTATAGATTTCAACAGGTTTCATCGTCAGCACCCCGGGTTTGGCGCAGACTATAGGCGATCACGCATCTTTCGCAACGCGCGCCAGCACAACAACCGAAACGCCCCGCGCCCCTGCCGCGACACAGGCCTCGGCGGCGGCGGCCAGCGTCGCCCCCGAGGTCATCACGTCATCCACCAGCAGCACATGCCGGTCAGCCACCAATGCTGCGTGGCGCGGATGCACCCGCAAGGCTGCAGCCATATTGGCAAACCGGCCTTCACGATCACGCCCTTCCTGGCTGCGGGTATAGCGCAGGCGCTGCAACAGGTCAGGGCAGTGGTCAAGCCCGGCGGCGCGCGCCAGTCCCGCCGACAGCAGGGCCGACTGGTTATAGCGCCGCCGGATCAGGCGTAACCAGTGCAGTGGCACCGGCGCCACCAGCAGGCCGGGCTGCAAGATCGGGGCAGCCGCACGGTGCAGCCAGCCCACGGCCGGGCGCACAAGATCAAGCCGGTCACCATGTTTCAGCGCCAGCACCATCCGGCGACCATTGTCGCGGTAAAGCAGCGCTGCCCGCCCCTGTGACCATGGCCGCGCGATTTGCAGACAATCATCGCAATGTTCCGGCTGACCGCTGTCTTCACCGGGCAGGGGCACACCGCACAGATCGCAGACCAGCCCCCCGATGAAGGCCGTTTCGCGCCAGCAAGGGCCGCAAAGACCGAAATCCGTGGTCACCGCCGCGTCGCATGTCAGGCATTGCGGCGGGTAGACGAATTGCAGCGCCGCTTGCAGTTTCATGTCCGCACCGCCATTCTTTTGCGCATGAACACCCCCCCGCCCCTGACCGATCGTCTGGCCCTTGCCCGCAACCGCGCCCGCGCCACCGCCTTTTTCCTGCAGGATGCGGCCATCGCCGAGGTTCAGGAAAGACTGACCGAGGTTAACAGAACCTTTACAGATGTTGCCGTGGTGACAGGTTTTCCTGATCTGTGGGCAAAAGGGCTGCCTGCGGCACGGCTGGTGGCCGATGATGACCGGCTGACCCTGACATCCGGGGCACAGGATCTGGTCATTCATGCGCTTTCGCTGCACTGGGCGCATGATCCGGTCGGCCAGCTGGTGCAGTGCCGCCACGCCCTGCGGCCCGACGGGCTGTTTCTTGGCATCCTCTTTGGTGGCCAGACCATGCACGAACTGCGCGCCTGTCTTGCGCAGGCCGAATCGGAAATCACGGGCGGCCTGTCGCCCCGCGTGCTGCCCATGGGCGAGATTCGCGATCTGGGCGGGCTGTTGCAGCGCGCAGGCTTTGCCTTGCCCGTCGCCGACAGCTTTACCCGCACCGTCAGCTATCGCGATGCCATCCACCTGATGCACGACCTGCGCGCCATGGGCGAAGCCAATGCCCTGTCCGCCCGCCTGCGCCGCCCCACCCGCCGCGCCGTGCTGCTGCGCGCAGCAAGCCTGTATGCCGACACCCACGCCACCCCCGACGGCCGCATCCCCGCCACGTTCGAATTCATCTGTCTGACGGGCTGGGCACCCGCCGACAGCCAGCAAAAGCCGCTACGCCCCGGATCGGCTGCCCAAAAACTGGCCGATGTGCTTGGCAGCGTGCAGCAATCCCTGCCCAAAGGTTGACCCCGGCCCATAAGCCTATATGTCCACGCGCATGAACAAAGATACGCGCATCACTGACGCCATCACGGCTGCCGTTCCCAAACGGGATCATCGGCTTGCCCATGCGCCCGCCGACCACCCCCCCGTCAAGCCCGCCAAGATCGGCGTCCTGCTGGCCAACCTCGGCACGCCCGACAATTACGATTACTGGTCGATGCGCCGCTATCTGAACGAATTCCTGTCCGACAAGCGCGTCGTCGATTATGCCAGCTGGAAATGGCAGCCCCTGCTGCAACTGATCATCCTGACCAAGCGCCCCTTCAGTTCCGGCGCCAATTACAAGCTGATCTGGAACCACGAAAAGAACGAAAGCCCCCTGCTGACCATCACCAAGGATCAGACAGCCAAGATCAAGGCCGCAGTTGAGGCGCTGCATGGCAGTGAGGTCATCGTTGATTTCTGCATGCGCTATGGCAACCCATCCACCGAAAGCCGTGTGCGTGCCATGGTTGAGGCGGGCGTGGAAAAGATCCTGTTCTTCCCGCTTTATCCCCATTACGCCGGGGCCACATCCGCCACCGCCAATGACCAGTTCTTTCGCGCGCTGATGAAGGAAAAGCGCCAGCCCGCCGTGCGCACCGTGGCCGAATACTTTGACAATCCTTTGTATATCGAGGCGCTCGCCCAGTCCGTCACCCGCGCCTATGCGGAACTGGACCATGTGCCAGATGTGCTGGTGACCAGCTACCACGGCATGCCAAAGCGATACCTGATGGAGGGCGACCCCTACCATTGCCAATGCGCCAAAACCACGCGCCTCTTGCGTGAAAGGCTGGGCTGGGAAAAGGGCAGCATAGACGTGACGTTCCAATCCGTGTTCGGCCCGGAAGAATGGCTGAAACCCTACACGGTGGAACACGTGGCCGAACTTGCCAAGGCCGGCAAAAAGCGCATCGCCGTCATGGCCCCGGCCTTTTCCGCCGACTGCATCGAAACGCTGGAAGAAATCAACGGCGAGATTCGCGAGGCGTTTGAACATGCCGGGGGTGAGGTGTTCACCTACATCCCCTGCCTGAACGATGACGATGCCCACATCGCTGCCTTGACGGCGATTATCGAAGACAACCTGTCAGGCTGGTTGCGCTGACCCCCGCCCAAGGCAAGACTCCGGATCAGGTCCGGGGTGGGGTTACATGTTGCAAGGCCGCCGCAAACGAAAAGGACGGCAGGTAGCCCCGCCGCCCTTTCCAAATCTGTAACTGACCGAAACGGATCAGGAAGCAGCTGCTGCAGCGATCACGAGCAGAAGCAGCAGCGGAACAACAATCCCGCCCGAGGACGAGGTGGTGCCAGCAACCACGGTTTCTTCCATGATCGGCTCTGCGAGGCCGCCAGCGAAAGCGGTCGAAGCAGTCAGCGCGAAAGCGGCTGCGAGTGCGAGTTTCTTCATAGTAACCTCCAGTTAAGCATCCGGCCAATTGATTTCAGAGGCGGCAGGATGCACCCAAGCGTAATCCTCATGTTCTCGCTTCTAATCTGGCCAATCACGCCTTTGCAATCACCCCACTTAGTCAGCCGGTTCTTTGCGGTGATTTGGGCGTCAATATTGCAACACCTCAAGCGTTTTTCTGGCCACAACGCCACAGAAATCAACAACCCGGAAACAACAAGGGGCGGTTGCGCCGCCCCCGTCGGTATCCCAAGGTTTGTGTCTACGCTAAATGAGTAGAACCTGTGTTCCCACCTTGGCCATCCCGAAAAGTTCGGCGATATGCTCGTTGTAAAGGCCGATGCAGCCGTTCGATGACCGGCGCCCGATCTTGCGGGTGTCATGCGTGCCGTGGACGCGGTAGTAGGTCCAGCCAAGGTACAGCGCATGGGTGCCCAGCGGATTGTCCGGCGCCCCGCCTTGCACCACTTCGGGCCATTCGGGATTGCGTTCGCGCATCGCCGGGGTTGGCCGCCAGGTGGGTGCAACCACCTTTTCCACCACAGTGGTGTTGCCACGCCGTGTCAGATCCTCGGACAGGGGCACCGACGTCGGATAAAGGCGATAGATCGACTGATCTTCTGACCAGAAATGCAGCGCACGCGAGGTGATGTCGACCAGAATCGCCCCGTTGCGCGTATTGGCAAAGTGATCCTGCCAGTTCAGCATCCGAAAGCTGGAAATGTTGTGGCGCTGCGTGGTGGCCGGGGCGATGAATTCGGTCGACCCATCATTCTGCGCAAGGGCCGGCAGGGCCGATGCCCCAAGGGCCGCTGCCGCCGTCCCCAGCAAGGCGCGCCGGTTCAGTTTCAAATCCTGTGCCATGTCCGTCTCCTGCATGGTCTCGTGTGATGCGCCCCACATAACCACTGCAGTCCCCTTGCGCAAATCAAACAAGCGTCAATCGGCACATCCATGCGTGGCGGGGTTTGAAGCCCGCGCCGAGTTTGGTTATGTGTGACCGGGAATTGGGCATTTTGCCCAGCAAAGCGAGTTCCGAAATGAAAAGAAGATCCTTTGTCGCTGGCCTTGGTGGCCTTGCCCTTGTTGCGGCCTGCGCACCGGCCCCGCAAGTGCAGCTTGGGGCTGACGGTCGCCCGTTGCCGCAGGTCTACCCGATCACCGCGGCCAATCAGAATGCCATTCCGTTCCGCCTGCTTGATTCCGTCAATTCGCTGCGGGCCGCGGCCGGTGTGCCACCGATGCAGCTGAACGCCCAACTGACCGCCGCCGCCGCCACACATTCCCGCGACATGTCGCTGCAGAACCGCCCATGGCATTTCGGGTCTGACGCGTCATCGCCGCTGGTGCGCGTGCAGCGTACCGGATACCAGGGCGCACTTGTGGGAGAGCTGATTTCGGAAACCTTCGAGACCGAGCTTGAAACCCTGGCGTCGTGGATGGGTCAGCCCGACACACGCGCCATCATTCTGGCCCCCAATGCCCGCAATCTGGGCTTTTCATGGTTCCAGGAACCGAATGGCAAAATCTGGTGGACCTACGTCGCAGGTGCCTGATTTCACGGTAGAATGTAGATCACCGTGCCATCCTTGACCATCGCATAGATCTCTTCGATCTCGCGGTCGCGCACAGCGATACATCCCGCCGTCCAATCGCGGCTGGTGGCCAGAACCTCGGACCATCCGTGAATGAAGATCTCACCCCCCGGATCACGGCCCGCGGCCGCGGCAAAGGCCACATCGTTCACATCCGGATAAGAGATGCCCAGTGACAGGTGATAGCTGGAATTTGGATTGCGCCGGTTGATGCGGTAGGCGCCTTCAGGGGTCTTGCCATCACCTTCGAACTGCTTGTGACCCAAAGGGGCAAACCCAAGCGAAATGTCATAGGTTCGCAGCACGGTGTTGTTGTGCAGCAGATACATCTTGCGGTCGCCCTTGTGCACCTGGATCTGCGTGACTTCGGGGCCATTATAGGTCTGGAATTTTGATCGCGGGCCGCACGAGGCAAGCACAAGCGTCATCAGAATGACGGCCAGAAATCGAAAGACCTGCATTTCCCTTGCCCCGTTCGTTTTCTTTTCCGCATAGCCAAAACGCAGGCCTCTGACCAGTGTTTACAGCGCACGAATCGGGCGTTTTCCCAAGATGTGATCAGGGTCGGATGGCAAGCGGGGTGGTCAGTTGCGTGAAAACCGCGCCACCAGCTCCACATGTGACGACCAGCGGAACTGATCCACCACCTGCACCCAGTCCAGCCGGTACCCCCCCGCCACCAGCACCCGCGCATCTCGCGCGAATGTGACCGGGTTGCAGGACACCGCCGCAATCACCGGAACGCGGCTTTTCGCCAGCACCGCTGTCTGCGCCTCGGCCCCCGCGCGTGGCGGGTCGATCACCACGCCGTCAAAGCCGCGCAATTCGTCCAACTCCAGCGGGCGGCGGAACAGATCGCGCGCCTCAGTGGATACGCGCTTCAGCCCTTCCGCCCCGCGCCAGCCCTTTTCCAGCGCGGCCACCATGGCAGGATCACCCTCAACCGCATGCACCTCGGCACGTTCCGACAGCGGCAGGGCAAAAGTGCCCACGCCTGCGAAAAGGTCAGCCACCCGCCGCATCGGCCCCGCCAAAGCGTCACTGACACTGCGCAAAAGCGCCCTTTCGCCATCTTCCGTCGCCTGCAGGAACGCCCCCGGCGGCGGCGCCACCAAGGCGCGCCCGAACCGCTGCATCGGTGCCGCCCGCAGCGCAATCACCTCATCCCCGCACGTGAGGCGTGATAGGCCAAATGTCTCGGCCATCCGCGCCATATCCAGCCGCGCGCCTCCATCCAGATCCTTGCCACCCGTAATCACCACATCCGGCCCCGCCAGCGTGCGCGTGATCTGAAAGCCGATTTCCGTCGTGCGTGACCCCACCACCCGCGTCAGCGCCGTCAATGCCGGCAATGTCGCCATCAGGTCAGCATGCAAAAGCTGGCACTGCGGCACGTCTACCAGCAGGTCAGACCCCCGCGCATGAAACCCGATCAGCGCCCCTGCCTTGGTCTTGCGTGCCGTCAGCGTCGCCCGGCGGCGTGACCGGGGGGGAGAGGTTACAATCGGCCGGAAATCCGCCTGCAGGCCCTGGCCCGCCAAGGCCCCCCTCACGATGCCCACTTTCCAATCCGCTACAAACGCATCGCTTGCGTGCTGCATCAGACAGCCGCCGCAAGTGCGGGCATGGGCGCAGGGCGGACGCACGCGGTCTGGCGAAGGTGTCACAATCCGGATATCCGTCAGCCGGTCACCCGAAAGCTGGCCATCCACCACCTCACCCGGCAGAACCTGCGTCGCATAAACCGGCCCTTCCGCCACGCCATCGCCCAGATGGCCCAAGCGCAGAATCGTAAAGGTCACTCTGCCGCTTCCTTCTGGTCCACCCCGATGAACCCGCCCGACTGCCGGTTCCAATAGCGCGCATAAAGCCCGTCACGCGCCAGCAACTCTGCATGCGCGCCTTCTTCCACAATCGCCCCATCCGCCATCACAATGATCCGGTCCATCGCCGCAATCGTCGAAAGCCGGTGCGCAATCGCCAGCACCGTCTTGCCCTGCATCACCCGGTTCAGCGCCTCTTGAATGCTGGCTTCCACTTCCGAATCCAGCGCCGATGTCGCCTCATCCAGCACCAAGATCGGCGCATCCTTCAGGAACGCCCTTGCCAGCGCAATCCGCTGCCGCTGCCCCCCTGACAGCTTCACCCCGCGTTCCCCCAGAAACGCATCATAGGCCGCGCGCCCCTTGTGATCCATCATCCCCGCGATGAACCCATCCGCCTCGGC
>JALOSO010000086.1 GCA_025458385.1 Paracoccaceae bacterium
ATACCAGCTGATCGCCCCAAGCGCCGGTACCGCGATCATCAGCGCATAAAGCACCACGTGCCCCGCTTGGCCCAAGCGGTAGATCACGCTGTCACCCGCGCGCCCCGGCACCCCGAGTCGCAGCCGCAGGATCAGCCGCACCAGCACAAGCGTGAACACCGCACCGCCGACATAAGTGTGTATCAGGGCGTTGCTGCCATCCGGCATCGCCTCGCCGCGCATCAGGGCGTTGAACGCCCGGCCAATGCCATTCGGCACCAGATAGTTGTAAAGGATCAGCACCGCGATCAGCCAGTGCAGGCCAATCTGCAACCCACTATACCCCAGCCGCCGACTGCCATCCTGTTCCAGCAATTCTGATCCCTTGACGATGCCCCCACAGACCTTGGCCCCAGGCATCACACAGTTGATGAAAAATTCATCACCGCCCAAGAACATTGCTTGACCGAACGAAACCGCAGGCGCAGCCTCCTTAATCACAGGTAAATGCCTGCCATTTGTGCAAATTCTTTTTTGTTGGAGCGTATCATGCCGTTGCAAACCCATCTCAGAACAGCGCTTTTTCTTGCCTTTGCGCTTTTTGCCCCAGCCGCCCATGCCAATGATCTGGAAACCCTGTGTGAGGAACCCGATCCCACCTACGGTCCCATCACCTGCGCCACTGCGCTGGATTTCGGCGGTCAGGCCGCGCATTTGCGCGAGATCTTTCTGAACCGCCATTTCGGGGCCACGCCCGGTGATACCGGCTTTACCGCATCAACCAGCGGCACCACTTCGCCCTATACCGGCGTGTTTTCCTTTGGCGCGCAGGCCACGACCGGCAACTTTTCCGGCAACATGCAGGCGCTTGTGCTGGGGGCTGATCGCGGGCTGTCGGATGGCAGCTTTCTGGGCGTCATGCTGCAACTGGGTCAGTCCGAAGTGACCGCGCCCTTTTCCCCGACCGTCGAACGCCGCGAGGTACTGATCGGCCCCTATTTCGCCGGCAATCTGGGGGATGAGCTGTTCCTGGACGGCTATATCCTTGTCGGCACGCCGGATTACGACGTTGGCGGCACCCCGTCGAATGGCGAAAGCCTGCAGGGCGCGGTGACCATTTCCAAGGGCATCGAACAAGGTGGCCGCAACTATGTGCTTTATTCCTCGCTGGCCATCAAACGCGAAGAACCTGTGCCCGCGCAAAGGATTGATGCCACCATCTTCACCATCGGCGGCAGCATGCTGTCCGAAGACAAGCGCATCGCCAACGGCTGGCGGCAGAATTACGCGCGGCTTGAGGTGGATTTCGGCGCCTATGATGACAACATCGGCACCGGCCCGATCAATTATTTCGCCCCGCGCCTGACGATCGGCAGCGATATCGCGTTGGATAGTGGCGGCACCATCAACCTGTCGGCCAATGCCTCGGCCGCCAGCGATGCCACGTTCATTGTTGGCCTGCGCGCGGCCTATAACCTGCAATTCTGATGGTCAGTGCACGCTGACAGGCGTCACGTCATGCTGGCGTGCCAGATGGAAGGCCAGCGCCTTGTTGGCCACCAGCGCCAGTTGCTGACCGTTCGGCGCATGGACGGCATAGATCACATCGAGCCCACCCGCCTGTTCGCGCAGCGAGTCTGGCAGATCGCGCACCGCAATCTCGCGCACATAGACAAGTTTCGGGCCGTCCGGGAATGCAAAGGGTGTATTCATTGCCTAGACCTTTCCTTTTGTGGTGCGGATGGCGATGGTCTGCACCACCGTCTCAGGCAGGGACCGGCGCAAGTCGATGTGCAAAAGGCCGTGCTCCATCGCGGCACCTGCCACCTCGACGCCGTCTGCCAGCACAAAACTGCGCTGAAAAGCACGGGCGGCGATGCCACGGTGCAGAAAAACGCGCCCTTCGCTGTCATCAGCCTGACGCCCGCGCACGACCAGTTGGCGATCTTCGACCGTGATCGCCAGATCGTCTTCGCGGAACCCGGCCACGGCCAGCGTGATGCGATAGGTGTGTTCGCTGGTTGCTTCGATGTTGAAGGGCGGATACCCCTCGGACGCTGTCTTGGCGGTGCGTTCCACCAGCCGTTCCAGTTGTTCGAACCCCAGCAGGTAGGGGTGCGCACCAAAGGTCAGTTTCGTCATGCCTGTTGCCCTTTGCATGAAAGCGACAATCCTTGCCCGGCCCCGGTCGCGGCAGCCTTGCCTGATGAATATGGGGCGTGGCGGGGAACCGCGCAAGGGGCACAAAATTTCGTGCAGAATTCTTCACCGGAATCAGGTGAATCACTATATCGTCGCCACAGCCCGCCATTTGCCCACCGGACAAAGCCCGCCATGAACGCGCCGTCAGAACTGAACTTCGAAGAAATGCTGCGCATCCGGCTGGAGGTTTTGCGGCGCGAGCATCGCGATCTGGACGAAGCCGTCCATGTGCTTGAAACCGCCGGGCGGCCAGACCCGCTGACCCTGCGCCGGCTGAAAAAGCAGAAACTTGCCCTGAAGGATCAGATCGTGAAGATCGAGGATCAGCTGATCCCCGATATCATCGCGTGACCGCACGGCTGCGCCCGGTCCCCTATACGCTGCACGACCTGTGTCTGCGCCCGCCACAGCCCGGTGATGCCGCCGCCCGCTTTGCCCTTGGCCGCAATCCCGCCAACACCCGCATGTATGGCCTGGACCCAGCCACGCTGCCTGCATGGACCATGGCCGCCGCCGAGGCATGGGTGGACCGCGTGGCCAAAGCTGATTGTGCATGGATCATCGCATACCAGTCCAGACTGGTGGGTGAGGTGCGCCTGCACAGCCATATGCCCGAAGAAGGCAGCGCGAAACTCGCCATCGGCATCGAGGACATAACACTGCTGGGCCGCGGACTTGGCCGCCGCGTGATTGCCCTTGTGCTTGACTGTGCTTTTGCTTGCCATGGGCTGGGCCGCGTCACCGCGCGCGTGCTGGCCATGAATACCCGCGCCATCGCCTGCTATACCGCCTGCGGTTTCCGCCACACCGGGCGTGATCCGAACGCAGTGCAACTGGATGGCATCTGGCATGATGACATCCTGATGGCCATCACGGCAGAGGATTTCTTTGCCCAGCCGCGCTCCGCTGAATTGCACTCGCCCACGCCATCGCTATAGTGCCGCTTCCTTGCAAGGGCGCGTGGCATGATAGCAGTCGGGATCATCATGGGCAGCCAGTCTGACTGGCCCACAATGAAGGATGCTGCCGTGATCCTCGAGGAACTTGGGATCGCCTATGAGGCCAAGATTGTCTCCGCCCACCGCACGCCTGACCGGCTGTGGGAGTATGGCAAAACGGCTGTTGACCGGGGGCTGCGGGTGATCATCGCCGGGGCGGGTGGTGCGGCGCATCTGCCCGGCATGATGGCATCGAAGACCCGCCTGCCCGTAATCGGTGTGCCCGTGCAGACCAAGGCGCTTGCGGGGGTCGACAGCCTGTATTCGATCCTGCAGATGCCAAAAGGCTATCCGGTGGCGACGATGGCCATCGGCGGGGCGGCAAATGCCGGGCTGATGGCGGCGGGCATTCTGGCGCTTTCGGATCAGGCGCTTGCAGCGCGGCTGGATGCCTGGCGTGCTGCGCTGACCGCCTCGATCGCGGATGCACCGCATGATGCTTGAACCCGGCGCGACCATCGGCATTCTGGGTGGCGGCCAACTTGGCCGGATGCTGGCCGTCGCGGCCAGCCGCCTTGGGCTGATGGCCCATGTCTTTGACCCCGATCCGCTGGCCCCGGCGGGGCAGATCGCGCATCTGACAACCGCTGGCTATGATGATCTTGCCGCCTTGCGGGCCTTTGCGGCCAGTGTCGATGCGATCACCTATGAATTCGAGAATATCCCGACGACCGCACTTGACGCGTTAGAGGCGACGCGCGCCATTCACCCGAACCGCCGGGCCTTGGCCACCAGCCAGGACCGGATCACGGAAAAGGATTTTTTGCGCGGACTGGGGTTGCAGACCGCGCCCTATGCGGCGGTGAACAGCCTTGCCGATCTTGAAGCCGCCCTTGTGCAGATCGGCGCACCGGCCATTCTGAAAACCACACGGCTGGGCTATGACGGCAAGGGGCAGGCGCGGATCATGTCAGCGGCCGAGGCCCCGGCAGCCTGGGCGATGATGCAGGGCGCGCCTGCGGTGCTTGAGGGGTTCGTGACGTTTACGCATGAGGTTTCGGTGATCGCCGCACGGGGGCAGGATGGGGCGGTGGCCTGTTATGACCCGGGCGAGAACGTGCATCAGGCCGGCATCCTGCGCACCACAACTGTGCCCGCGCGCCTTTCGGCGGGCCAACGGACAGATGCCGTGCTGATCGCCGCGCGCATCCTGAACGCGCTTGATTATGTCGGCGTGATGGGGGTCGAGCTGTTCGTGACGGCACAGGGCCTGATCGTGAACGAGATCGCGCCACGGGTCCACAACTCGGGCCACTGGACGCAGAATGGATGTGCGGTTGATCAGTTTGAACAGCATATCCGCGCGGTGGCGGGCTGGCCCTTGGGCGATGGTGGCCGGCACAGTGACGTGGTGATGGAAAACCTGATCGGTGATGACATGGCGCGCCTGCCTGCAATCCGGCAGGAACGCAACGCGGCCATCCACCTTTATGGCAAGGCCGCAGTGCGGGCCGGGCGCAAGATGGGGCATGTCAACCGGGTGGTGACGGCAGCGCGCAGCTGACGGCAGGCCGTACGTCTGTGGTCGGTGGTCGGTGGTCGGTGGTCGTGTGATCAGACGCGGATGGTAAAGCCGCGCGCAATATGGTTGCGCACCAGCCAGATCATCAGAACGCCCGGCAAAAGTGACAGCACCGTCATGGCCATGACCAGCCCGATATCGGTGCGAAAGCTGAACAGGGCGTTGATCGCCATGGTGATCGGCTTGCCCGCGGTCACGGTCAGGATACGGGCGAACACGACCTCGACCCACGAAAAGATAAAGCAGAAAAAGGCGGTCACCCCAATGCCGGGGGCAATGGCCGGAATCAGATAGCGGAAAAAATAGCTGCTTCGCGAATGCCCGTCGATAAAGGCGGTTTCATCATATTCGCGCGGCACGGCGGCGATAAAGCTTTCCAGAATCCAGATGGCGATGGGCAGGTTGAACAAGCAATGCACAAGGGCGATGCCGACTGGCGAATTCACCAGCCCAACCTGCGCGAACAGGATGAAGATCGGCAGCGACAGCACCACCGGCGGTGTGACGCGAAACGCAAGCATCAGCAGCAGCAGATGGCGGTCTCCGACAAAGCGATAGCGCGCAAAAGCATAGGCGGCCGGCAGTCCGGCGATCAGGCAAAATGCGACATTCAGCAACACGTAGATCAGCGAATTGCCAACTGACGCCATCAGCGCAGGCGTGGCCAGGATGTTGCGAAAGTTCGTCAGCCCGACGCTGCCTGCGGCCACGCCTTGGTGATCAAGCGTCGCCGTGAAGGCCAGAACGATCGTCTGCACCAAAGGCAACAGGATCAGCGCCACCAGAAGGGCCAGCAAAAGCCAGGGCCATACCGCCGGGCGCACGTGGTGCGGGCGCATCATTCGGCGGGCCCCGGCGTTTTGGACCGGGCGGCGGTCAGCGTGGTAAAGACCCAGACGACCGTGATCACGATCAGGAAGGCCAGCATCGACCGCGCGGCCGCAATGCCATAGCTGAAGCCCTTGATATCTTCACCCAGATCAAGCGACAGAAAGGTTGTTGCCCCATCCGGCCCACCGGCATTGATGGCAAACGCCTCGGTATAGATCATCAGGCTGTCGACAAAGCGCAGCAAAAGCACGATCGACAGCGCCCCGGCGATGCGTGGCAGCTCAATCTGCCGGAACACGGCCCAGCGACCGGCGCCGTCAATGGCGGCGGCCTGATAATAGGGCTGCGGAATGGCCGAAAGCGCGGCAAAGGACAGGATCACGACAAGGCCCAGCCAGTGCCAGGTGTCCATGGCGACCAGCAGGATCCAGGTATGAAGGGCGGTGAACTTGTAATCGAACACGATACCTGTCGCGGCCAGCGCCTGCCCCATCAGGCCGGTATCGGGATTGATCAGGCTAAGCCACATGATGGGGATCATGTTCCAGGGGACAACCAGCGGCAAAGCAAACAGCGGCAGCACCAGAACGCCACCCCGCCCGGTGCGCAGCAGCAACAGCGCCACGGCAATTCCCAGCGGCACCTGCACGCCCAGGGCGAGGGCGGAAAACAGCAGGCTGCGCGCAAGACTGGCCCAGAACGCGGGGCCTGTCAGAATCTCGGCATACCAGGCGACGCCGACCCAATGGATGGCATCAATTGAAAAGATGTCGTGAAACGAGAAATTCAGCACTGAAATCAGCGGCACCAGGCCGACAAATCCCATGATGGCAAGTGCCGGTAACAGCAGATACCAGGCCCGGTTGTCACGCAGCTTCATTCCGGCAGTCCCACCCTTGCCCCGTCAGCATCGCCTTGTTTTCCTAGCCTTTGCAAGGGGTCGTGTGGGGGGGCGTCAGACTGTCTGCCCTGCATCCATGCGCTGCAGAAAGCCAGCGGCATCGGCCAGAACCCGCGCCTTGTGATCCGGCTGCATTCTGTCCCAGGTGGCATACATCTGGCCCATGCGCGGGTTTGCGGCAAAGCGGTCACGGTGACGGATCAGGAAATCCCAGTACAGCAGGTTGAAGGGGCAGGCGTCTGGCCCGGTCTTGTCTTTGACGCGGTAGGTGCAGCTGCCGCAATAATCACCCATCCGGTCGATATAGGCCCCTGAACTGACATAAGGCTTTGATCCGACCACACCTCCATCGGCAAACTGGCTCATCCCGATCGTATTCGGCGCTTCGACCCATTCGAAGGCATCGATGTAGACCGACAGATACCATTCGTGCACCTGTGCCGGGTCGACGCCGGCAAGCAAGGCGAAATTGCCGGTGACCATCAGCCGCTGGATATGATGCGCATAGGCCAGATCGCGCGTCTGCCCCACGGCGGCGGCCATGCAGGCCATGCGCGTGGGGGCCCCCCAATACACGGGCGGCAAGGCGCGGGTGTGGTCAAGCGCATTGCGCGCCGTGTAATCCGGGCCTTGCAGCCAATAGATGCCCCGCACGTATTCGCGCCAGCCGATGATCTGGCGGATGAAGCCTTCGGCGGCGTTGATCGGGACTTGGCCCGCGGCCCAGGCGGCCTCGGCTGCGCGGCACACTTCCAGCGGGTCAAGCAGGCCGATGTTGATGTAGGGTGACAGAAGCGAGTGATAGAGCGTGGCATCGCCTGCGAGCATGGCATCCTGATAATCGCCGAACTGCGGCAGGGCATGCCTGATGAAATGCGCAAGCGCCAGCAAGGCCCCCGCGCGGTCGGTGGCCCAGCCGAATGGCGTCAGGCGGCCGAAATGACCGGGGAATGTGCCGGCCACCAAGGCAAGCACCTCTTGCGTCACGGCGTCAGGGTCAAAGCGCGGTGGCTGCGGGCGAAAAAGATCAGCGCGCGCGGGCTTGCGATTGTCATGGTCATAATTCCACTGCCCCCCGGCGGGCTGATCCCCCGCCATCATCAGCCCGGTCTTGCGGCGCATGTCGCGATAGAACCATTCCATCCGCAACTGTTTGCGCCCTTCAGCCCATGTGGCGAATTCACCCTTGCTGGCCACAAAGCGCGGATCGGGCCAGATTTTCACCACAAGGGGCATGCAGTCCAACGCCTGCTGCAGCCGCCATTCCCCCGGTTCCATCGCCCAGACCTGCGACAGGCCGGTTTCGCTGGCACGGCGGATCAACTCGCCCGCGATGCTGTGGGAATTGGCCGGATCATCCAACCGCGTGTAAGCCACGCGGAACCCTTGCGCCTGCAGGGCAAGGGCATGCTTGCGCATTGCCGACAGGATCAGCGCAATCTTTTGCGGGTGATGGGGCACATAGGTGCCTTCGGCGCGCACCTCGGCCATCACCACCAGATCCTGCGCCGGGTCAGCCGCCGCCAGCATCGGCAAGCCAGATGTCAGCTGATCACCCAGGATCAGGATCAGACGGCCTACCATGGCACGCCCCTGCCTTGCCAATCATGGAACTGGCCCGATTGCGCCGGGGTCTGCGCGGCGATCACATCCAGCAACGCCGTCGCTGCCTGTGCGGGTGACAGCTTTTCATAGGCGGGCTGATAGGCCGCTGTGAAGGCTGTGTCGACCGTGCCCGGATGCAGCAGTGTCAGCACGGCCTGTTTATGGCTGCGGGCAACCTCGATCGCCGCCGTATGCATCAGCTGGTTCAAGGCGGCCTTTGCCGCGCGATAGCTGTACCAACCGCCAAGGCTGTTGTCGCCGATTGACCCCACCCGCGCCGAAAGCACGGCAAAATGGGCCGGCGCATCCCGCGGCAGCAGGCGCAGCGCATGTTTCAGCACCAGCATCGGCCCTGTTGCATTCACGGCAAACTGCGCGGCAAGCGCCGCCGGATCAACCGCGCGCAACGTCTTTTCCGGCCCCGCCCCGTCGATCACCAGCGCGCCCGTCGCAACAATGATCAGCGGGTAGGGTGGCTGCAACACGCCCAGCAGACGCGCCACGCTTGCCTCGTCTGTGACATCAAGCCCATCGGCACGCCGGGACAGGCCCGTGACGTCATGCCCCCTGTCGGTCAGGGTGGCGACAAGTGCCCTACCGATCCCGCCCGATGCGCCGATTACCAATGCCCGCGTCATTGCCCCTGCCCCGCAGCTGCGCCATCACCCGCCCCCCCTGCCGCGGCGCATTGCCCGGCAGCACAGGGTGGCAGGCGCCAGCTAGCGCCTTGCGCCGCGCGTTCAACGCCAAGGCGGCAGCTTGCAGATCAATCTTCCAGAATATGCTGCAGCACGGCCTGGCCGTAGGCCGCATTGCCATGCACGCCATCTTCAGCGCGCCAGTGGGGTGGCAAAATCTGCCCCAGGGGGCCCTCAACTTCACGCGGGTCAAAGACATTCAGGCCCTGTTCCCGCAGCCGCCGGGTAATGTAGCCGGCGGCCATTGCCACCATCGGATCATCCGACAGGATGGGTGGCGCAATCACCGTCAGGTCACAGCGTGTGGCCAGCAACCGCAACAGCCGCCAGACCGACCGCCGACGCAGCGTGATCAGGGTTTCAAACAGGGCGCTGCTCATGAAACTGGCGTCAGGGTCGCGGTCCAGCACCGCGGGATCAACCCCATGTCCCTGATGCGTCATCGGCGGCAGCAGCCGCCCCAGATGATACCCGGCCGAGGCCAGCACCGGCACATCCGGGCGGAACATGACGCCGCCCATGGCATCGCGTGCCTCGGTCACACGGCGGCGCACATAGCGCGACCCCGGCTGGTCAAGCTCCAGCTTGGGGTGCAGCGTGATCTCGCCCTTGTGCCAGATATTGCCTGACAGATACAAAAGCCCTGTCCTGATGCCTTCGGCGCGCGCGCCCAGTTCAAGCGCTGCGGTGTGGCTGTCACCAAAGATGAACAGGTCGGCCGGGGCAGGCGCAAGTGCGGGCGAATCGCCGCCAGGCATGTCATCTGCAACGGGCGCTGGATCAAGCGGCATTATAGGCCTCCAGCATCGCTTCCTCGCAGGCGAGTTCCTCATGTGCCATGGCGGCACGGGCTGCGGCGCGGCGCGCTTCGGCCGCGTTATCGGCCAGCGGCGCACGGGCCGGGCCTGACAGGTCAAGCCCGGCAAAGAAATGCCCCATCACCATGGCCACGCCTTCTGGGCGCACGCTGCGCAGGTTTTCTTCAAAAAAGCGGCTGGCCGTTGGGGCGCCTGTGATGATCTCGTAGGAGGGAAAGTAGTCGACCCGCGCATCGTCTTCGGCCAGTTCGCCAGCCACCCCGCGCAGCACGGATTTGGACCGCATGGTGGCCACCAGCACATGTTGGCCCGAGGCGGATGCCGTCAGCGGCACCGGCGATACGGTCAGCAACAGCCGCGCTTCAGGGTTCAGCAGGCGGATATGCTGCAGGCTTGCCTCAAGATCGGCGCGGATGCCGGCTGCGCGATAGTTCACGAACCGGTGGCGCGCTGCATCGAACGCACCGCCTTGCGTGCCAGGGCAGGCCGCATAGGGCAGCCCGGTTTCAACCGATTCCCAGCCTTCGGTCAGCCCCAGCGTGAAGACCACCACATCTGCCTGCCGCACCGCGCGGGCCAGACCGCGCAGCATCGAGCGGCGCGAGGCCAGCGCCTCGGCCACAGAGACAAAGCCATCGGGTTCGATCATCGGGCGCAGGCTGTCACGGAAACGCGGGCCATCCTGCCAGACCTCTGGTTGATCCGGGTCGCCCTGCCCGCAGGCCAGGGCCAGCAGCAAGCGGAACTGCGCCGCCGAATAGATGTTGGCAGTGCGTGCCGAAAAGACACCGTAACCGAAATGCGCGGCAATCTTTGGCGTGGCCCCCGAAGGTGCGGGTTCCCCATCGACCCAGCCCATCTCGCGCGCCCGCAAGGCCCGGCTGATATGCTGCGCAAAGCAGGACCCGAAAGTGGCAAAGCGCGCATCGGCCGGCAGTTGCCAGGGGCTGGCCCACAGGCCTTTCAGCCCTTCCAGTCCGGGTTCGGCGACACCGGTGCGCCAATAGGCTGTTGGTGGCAGCGATTGATACGGGTTTTGCGACGATGTACTCATGCGATCCAGATTGTCGACTATTCGGGCGATAATGGGGCGGAAATCCGGCTGCTGCGTGGATACACCTTTTTCGGCTTTCATTGAATGGTTTTTGTGGCTAACCTTTCGGCATGTGCAAGAACCGCCATCCCCTGCTTCTGCTTCTCAGCCTGCGCTGAGCGTGCCCTCCGGGCGCGGCCGCTCAGATCGACATGCGCCCGGCCAGATGCACAAAAGCCGAACGAAGCAAGGACTTTCCCGATGAACACCAAGGATACGCAACCCCGCGTCCTGATCTTTGATACCACGCTGCGCGATGGCGAACAGTCGCCGGGCGCCACGATGACGCATACCGAAAAGCTGGAAATCGCCAGCCTGCTGGATGACATGGGCGTCGACATCATCGAGGCCGGCTTTCCCATCGCCTCGGACGGTGATTTCGAGGCGGT
>JALOSO010000322.1 GCA_025458385.1 Paracoccaceae bacterium
CTGTCATCGCGCGTCAGGCGGGCTGTCACGAAGGTGCCCCTGTCCGAAAGGGCAACAAGCCCGTTGCCATCGGCTGAAAGCTCCAGCGCTGACAACCCGCCAAAGCGCGGATCCGCCACATCGAACGTATGGCTGCCGACATACCCCTGGCCCGGCGACCCGCCATGGCTGGCCAAGATCAGCAGGCCGGTTCCGATGGCAAAGGCCAGTCCTGTGATCGTGGTCAGTCTGCGCTGAGGACGCTGGCGCATTGGGCGGGCAGATCGGCCATGGTAAAATCGCGCGGATGGCGGCGGGGTTCTTCGGGTTCGACCGGCACCTTGTCGGGGTCTGGTGGGTTCAGGTAATCGGTCACCCACCACATCAGCGTGTCATCGCAGCCATTTCCACCATTTGACAGCTCGGCCACCGTGGGTGTCTGGGTCTGGCATTCCGTCGCCCCCGGCGGGCAGCGCAGGCGCACATGGAAATGCGTATCATGCCCGGCGACCGGCCTGATCTTGCGCAGCCAGCGTGTATCGGCCGGTGTTGCCGTCTTGCACATCTCGATCTTGACGGCGGCAGCCACGAAAATCCGGTCAACCCGGCGGTCAAGTGCCGCGGCGCGCATGAGGGCATAATGGGCGGGCGTCCAGTTTTCGGTGACAGACCGCTGGTCGGCGGAACGAACGGGGATGGAGCTGATATTCTCACGCTCGGTGCGCGTCAGGTCGAGGCGGCGGGGCGGCAGCATCCAGATATCGGCGTCAAGGCCGATCTGGTGGCTGGCATGGCCTGATGTCATGGGCCCGCCGCGCGGCTGGCTGATATCGCCGATGTAAAGCCCGGCCCAGCCGACCTGCGTGGCGGCGACCGACAGTTCCTGCAGGAATTCGATCAGCACGGGGTGCCCGAAATTCCGCCCGCGCGACAGGCGCATGGCCTGCCATGTGGGGCCGGTTTCGGGCAGTTCGACAAGGCCTGCCGCACAGCCCCGCGCATAGCTGCCGATGGGCATGGGGGGCTGGCTTGACGGGCTGTCCATGGCGCCGAACAGGCGGTTGGCACGGGTATCGGCATGGGCAGGCAGCGCCATCATGCAGGACAGGAAAAATGCGGCAAAGCGGATCATCACGCGGCAGACCTTTGACCATCACCCTTGGGTTTGACCCAAATTAGCAGAACCAGCCCGATCAGGAAGAGGCCGATCAGCGGGGCCACGCCAATTGACTGTGATCCGCTGATATCGGTGGTGATCGCGATCAGCAGGGGGGCAAGGAAGGACGTCGCCTTGCCGGTCAGGGCGAACAGGCCGAATGCCTCGGTCATGCGGGCGGGGTCGGCCTGATGCACCATCATGGTGCGGCTGGCGGCCTGCAGGACGCCACCTGCGGCGCCGATCAGGATGCCGACGATGTAAAAGGCGTAATCGGGCAGGGGGCTGCCTTCGGGAACAGGCAGCCAGAGCACGCTGTCGCGCGAGATCGAGACGACGAAAAGGGCGGTCAGGGACAACAGAAGAACGGTGGCGACGATCACGGGTTTGGGGCCAAAGCGGGCATCGGCGCGGCCGCCGAGGAAGGCAAAGATGATGCCCGAGATGATGGCGAGGATGCCGAAGATACCAAGGGAGCGGGTTTCCCATTCCAGAATGCCGGCGGCGTAGATGCCGCCGAAGGTGTACATGCCGTTCAGCGCATCGCGGTAGAACATGGATGACATGAGGTAGGCGGAAAAGCTGGGGCGTCCGGGCAGGTTGCGCAGAGTGCGCAAAAGGTCGGGGATGGCCTCGCGCACGGCGGTGCCGATGGTGACGGCGCCCTGGCGGACGGGTTCGCGCACCCAGAGGAAGAAGGGGATCATGAAGACGGCATACCAGATGGCGGTGAGCGGGCCGACAGCGCGGGTGCCCTCGCGTTGTTCGGGATCAAGGCCAAGGATGGGGGGATTGCCAAGCAGGGTCTTGCCGTTCGAGCCGTCATCCAGCAGCAGGAGCATGATCAGCAGGGTGATGAAGCCGCCGACATAGCCAAAGCTGAAGCCGGAGCCGGAGACCTTGCCCAGCTCTTTGGCGCCCACAAGATCGGGCATCATGGCATTGGTGAAGTTGGTGGCATATTCCATGCCGATCAGGCCGATGCCGAACATCAGCATGATGAACCAGACGTTCAGGCTGCCGGGGGCGGCATACCAGAGCGCTGCGGAGCCCACGACATACATGATGGAAAACAGCCAGATAAAGGGCATGCGACCGCCAGTACGGTCGGCAATAGCACCAAGCAAGGGCGAGGTGAGGGCGATGATCATGCCGGCGGCGGCAATGCCATAGCCCCAGACGGTTTGGGCGGCAGACCCGTCACCCATGATATCGGCGATGTAGGGGGCAAAGATGAATGTCAGCAGCAAGGTGTTGTAGGGCTGGCTGGCGAAATCAAAGAAGTACCAGCCCCAGATGCGCTTTTTCGCGGAAACCATGCCCTGCCCCTGCTGTTTTCGCAATCAAGCCTGAAACGGCGTGATCTGGCAAGCACTACCGCTGCGGCGGCCACGGACGCATGGCATCGGCGGCCACCCAGGCCTGCACCCAATCGGGCAAGGTGGGGCTTTCGGTCGGCATGCCAAGGATGGCATTGGCCTCTGCGGGTGCCACGATGCCGCCCTTGCCGAACACGGCGGCACGCAGCAGCATGTGGCTGGTGCAGTCATCACCGCGCCAGAAGCTTTGCTCCAGATAATAGAACCGCGCGTCCCAGCCGATGCAGCGGCTGACCATCGTCACCTTCTGGAACACCGTCAGGCGGCGGCGGTAGCGGGTGGTGTTACCGGCCACGGTCAGGCCCCAGCCCTGCCGTGCGACGCCCCGCGTGATGCCCATGCGGTTGAACAGGGGCAGGCGGCCCAGATCGAACAGGGTCAGC
>JALOSO010000087.1 GCA_025458385.1 Paracoccaceae bacterium
TGCAGGCGGCGCAGCATGCTGCGCACGATCAGCCGATGGGCAGGGCCAACGGGCCACATGTAGACGCGGCCAAAGCGGTTATGGGTAATGACCGATGCCGTGATGGCAAGATCGCGGCCCTCGCTTGTCACGGCGATCATCACGTCAAGATGCCGGTCGCGTTCGGTCAGGGTCAGCGCTGCAGGTTCGCTCCGCTCGACCACAAAGAAATCAAGCCGCTCGCCCACCTGCGGGTTTTCCGCCCGGCGGCCCGTAAAGCCACCAATGCGCTTTACGCCGAACCGCGCGGCGATGGCATCGCGGACCCGGAAGGCCAGCCCCAGAAGCGGAAGGGGGTTGGCCATGATGCGCGTCCAGGCCTCGGCCGGGGTGACGGGGCGGGGAAGGGTAATGCGCTGCTGATCATAATAGGTCAGGGCGGCGCGCGGGGCGACGATATCCGGGGTCATTCTGGCAAGGTTACGCAAGGCCGGCGCAAAGGCAAGAGGGTTGAATTGCCCGGGCTTTGCGCCTAAGGACACGCTCGCGCGGATGGCTGGATGACCGCGGGGCGCGCCAGCGTTTCGAGGAAAGTCCGGGCTCCATGAAGACAGGGTGCCGGGTAACGCCCGGCGGGGGCAACCCCAGGGAAAGCGCCACAGAGAAGAGACTTCCACGCTTGCGTGGTAACGGTGAAACGGTGGGGTAAGAGCCCACCACGGGACGGGCAACCGGAACGGTATGGCAAGCCCCACCCGGAGCAATGCCGAATAGGGGCCTCATCGCGGGCTGGTCTGGCAACAGATACCGCCGCAGGGATACTTCAGCCCAGAGGCCCGGGTTGGCAGCTTGACCGCCGTGGTGACACGGTTGGCAGAGGAATGGTCATCCAGGGCCGCAAGGCCCGGACAGAACCCGGCTTACAGGCCATCCGCGCGTCTTTCGTTCTGGTATCTTGCCTTTGCCGATCTTTGCACGGGCATTTTTGCAAAGAGAAAACAACGGCCTGACAGTGCAGGGCAGAAGACAGCACAAGGAATGCTTTTGCCTGTTGACTCTGCCCGTGCCATCCGTAAAAGGCAGGCTTCAAGAATTTCGCGGGGTGGTGCGGCCATCCTGATGCAGGAGCAGTGACCATGGCCAAACCGGCAACCATCAAGATCCGGCTGAATTCGACCGCCGGCACCGGCCACTTTTATGTGACCAAGAAGAACGCCCGCACGATGACCGAAAAGATGACGGTCAACAAGTATGACCCGGTCAAGCGGCAGCACGTGGAATACAAGGAAGGCAAGATCAAGTAAGATCGGCCTGTTCGTCTGGTTTGAGGCCGCGCCCAAGGGGTGCGGCCTTTTGCTTTTGGGGGTGGCCGCAATGCGCCGCGTGATGATCGTGGGCCAGCCGGGATCAGGCAAATCAACGCTGGCGCGGCTGATGGGTCTGCGCACGGGCCTGCCGGTGGTGCATATCGACCATATCCATTGGATGCCGGGCTGGCAGGAGAGGCCGAGGGCGGAAAAGACGCGGATGTGCCATGCGGTTGAGGCGCAGGCGGCGTGGATCTTCGAAGGGGGGCATTCAGCGACATGGGCGAACCGGCTTTCTCGGGCGGATATGCTGATCTGGCTGGATGTGCCGCTGTGGCGGCGGTTCGGGCGGGTGGTCTGGCGGACGATTGCCTGGCATGGGCAGAGCAGGCCTGATCTGCCGGAAAAATGCCCAGAGGGGTTTCATCGGGAAACTTTGCCGTTCTGGCGTTTCATGTGGCGGACAAGAAAGACAAGCCGGGCGGGGTTGCAGCGGCTGTGGGACAGCGTGCCTGCTGACAAGGGTCGCGTGCGGCTGAGGACGCTGGCAGATGTGCGGGGGTTTGTGGCGGGGTTGGCTTTTGTCTGGCCTGCGCCAACTATAGCAAATGACGACGGCACTGACCCTGCGCATGGCAACGAAGGCTGATCTGGCGGCGGTGGACCTGCTGCTGGCGGAAAGCTATCCGCGGTTGCTGGCGGCTGACTATGCGCCATCGGTGCTCGTAACGGCCTTGCCGCTGATCAGCCGGGCGCAGCCGGGATTGGTGACCTCGGGGCGGTATTTCCTTGCGTGGGAAGGCGATCAACTGCTGGCGGCGGGCGGGTGGAGCATGGGGGCGCCGGGGGGCGGTGCGGCAACTGCGGGCGTGGGGCATATCCGGCACGTGGTCACGGACTGGCGGTATCAGCGGCGGGGGATCGGGCGGGCCTTGATGCAGGCGGTGCTGGCCGATGCGATGGGCGCTGGTGTTGCGCGGATGGAATGTCTGTCAACGCTGACGGCAGAGCGGTTCTATGCCAGCCTTGGGTTCGTGGCGCGGGGGCGGGTGATGGTGGCCCTGCGGCCGGGGATCGACTTTCCGGCAATGGCCATGGATCTGGCGTTCCCATAGCAAAAGGGCCGGGGTTTCCCCCGGCCCTTCGGCTGTCTCGGTTCGTCTGCCGGTTATTCGCGGTTGCCCAGGAACTGCAGCAGGAACATGAACATGTTGATGAAGTTCAGATACAGGTTCAGCGCGCCCATGATCGCCGACTTGCCCAGCCATTCGCTGTCCATCGCCTGCGCATGCATCAGATAGCTGTTCTTGATGTTCTGCGTGTCAAAGGCCGTCAGCCCTGCGAACACCAGCAGACCGATCAAGGTGATGGCAAAGTGCAGCCCGCTTGACTGCAGCCACAGGTTGATCAGGCTGGCCACGATCAACCCCACCACACCCATGATCAGGAAGGTGCCCATGCCCGACAGATCGCGCTTTGTCGTGTAGCCGTACAGCGACAATGACGCAAAGGCGATCGCCGTCGCAAAGAACGTGGTCGCGATCGACACACCGGTGAACACCGCAAAGATCCAGGCGATCGACAGGCCCATCACCGCGGCAAAGCTGTAAAAGAACAGCTGTGCGGCCGCCTGCGACAGCCGGTTGAGCATTGCACCGAACAAAAGCGCCATGCCCAGCGGGGCAAACATCACCACCCAGCCCAGCATGTTGGGCCGCAGCGTCAGCGGATCGCGGAAGATCGACAGCAGTTCAGGCGAGCTGCCAACCGCCCAGGCAACGCCACCCGTCACGACCATGGCCACGGACATCAGCCCGTAGACCTTGTTCATGTGCGCGCGCAGACCTTCGTGAATTGCCGCAGAGCCAACGCCCGTGCGCGCCCTGTCGAATGTTTGATACTCAGCCATATGAAGCCTCCGAATGTGACCCTGTTCCGCAGCAGCATGTCATACCGCCGCGTGCATGGCCAAAGATTGGCATCACATAGCGGTTTTTCAAGGATTTCCGTCGGAAATCCCGCATGGAATTGGCAGTATTGCAGCGATGGCGCAGTCGCATGCCCGCAGCCGTTGTGCTAAGGCCCCGGCAAACAGGGCGCGTGCGGGGGCAAAACGGCCCGTTCTGCGGGCTGATCCGGCTGTCTTGGGGGCGCGATGCGATATCTTGATCTGGCGACCCTGCGGTCATTGGTCGCGATTGCCGAACATGGTGGGGTCACGCGGGCAGCGGTCAGTCTGGGCCTGACGCAATCGGCCGTTTCAATGCAGATCAAGCGGATGGAGGATGCCCTGCAGGTGCAACTGCTGGATCGTTCGGCGCGCAAGGTGGCGCTGACGGCATCCGGCCAGCAGTTATGCGATGCGGCGCGCCGGATCCTGGCCGATCAGGACGCTGCACTTGCCCGGCTGACCCATGCTGCGGATCAGGGCACCATCACGCTGGGCGTGCCGCATGACATTGTCTATCCGGTCATTCCGCCGGTATTGCGGCAATTCGCGCGGGACTATCCACGGATGCGGGTGCAGCTGGTGTCATCCTACAGCGCCCCGCTGCTGGCGCAATTCACGCAAGGCGCCTGTGATCTTGTCCTGACCACCGAACAGCGTCCGGCAACGGGGGCCGAGGTTCTGGCCGAACTGCCGCTGGTCTGGGTTGGGGCACCGGGGGGCAGGGCCTCGCGTCAGCGGCCATTGCCGCTGGCCTATGAGCATCAATGCCTGTTCCGCGCCGATGTGCAGGCCGCGCTGGATGCCGCCGGCATTCCCTGGGTCATGGCGGTGGAAAGCGCCAGTACCCGGTCGGTCGAGGCAAGTGTGATGGCCGATCTTGCCGTTCATACCGTGTTGGCAGGCAGCATGGGCACAACCCTTGAACGTATTCGTCATGACGGCAATCTGCCCGATCTGGGACGCTGGCAGGTTAACCTTTATCAAGGCGTTGCCGCGCGCCGCGCGCCGCACAGGGCGCTTGCCGACCTGTTGCGCAAGGGTTTTGCAAGGCTGGCAGAAAATATCTAAGCGCCTGAAAACATAGCAAACTGGATTTACCCTTACGGCAAGCGCGCGCCGGGGTATTGCAAAATGCAAGAAAATTCACGCCAGAAATTGCAAAATGCAATGCAAAATGCTAAACACGCATAAGGCGACTAGTCATTAACCCTCGCGCCCTGTGCGCGATTCGGCTTCGTTCGCGCCAAGTTCTTGTTCGCTTGTATAATTGGACATATCTAAAAAGACAGGTTTGACGAACAGCTTCAGGTTGTCTGTGGATAAGGTTCCGCTTTCGGATTTTGGCACAGTTCTTGCTTATAGTGTTGTGTAGGTTTGGTACCGCCTGAGGAGGCAAACATGAAACATCCCGTAGACGCCCATGTCGGCAAGCGTATCCGGCATCGCCGCTGGATGGTGGGCATGACCCAACAACAACTGGCCGACAAGGTCGGGATCAAGTTCCAGCAAATCCAGAAATATGAGACCGGCATGAACCGCGTCAGCGCCTCGCGCCTGTGGGACATCGCGGAATCGCTGGATGTGACGATTGCCTTTTTCTTTGACGGGTTGGCGGATGCCGACGAAGCGCCGAAAGCATCGCGTGATCTGCTTGCGGACAAGGAAGCGCTGGAACTTGTGCGGTCCTATTATGCGATCCCGGAAGCGCAGCGGCGCCGTCTGTTTGACCTTGCACGCGTGCTGAGCGACGCCGCTTGAACGGGGCTTAATTGGCCGGTCCGCTTGACGGCCCCGTGCTGCTTGGATAGCGCGGGGCAAACGGGCGAGGTGAGAGATGCGGGTATCGGCGGCAGAACGGGATGATCTGGTGGCGGTGGCCCATGCCCTTGCCGACGCGGCGCGGGTGGCGACCTTGGCGCATTTCCGGTCGGCGGACCTGTCGGCAGATACAAAAGAAGCGGTGCGGTTTGACCCGGTGACGGTGGCCGACCGCGAAAGCGAGCTGGCGATGCGGGCGATTCTGGCGCAACGCAGGCCACAGGACGGCATTCTTGGCGAGGAATTTGGCGGGGTGCAGGGCACATCAGGGCTGACCTGGGTGCTGGACCCGATTGACGGGACGCGTGGCTATTTGTCGGGCACGCCAACCTGGGGGGTGCTGATCTCGGTGCGCGACGCAGAAGGCGTTCTGTATGGGATCATCGACCAGCCCTATATCGGAGAGCGGTTCGAAGGCGGGCTTGGTATCGCGCGTACGCTGGGGCCCTTGGGTGCCCGTGTGCTGCGCACCCGGCCGCCAAGGGCCATGGATCAGGCCATTCTGTTTTCCACCTTTCCGGAGGTGGGCACGGCAGAGGAGGGCGCGGCCTTTCGGCGCGTGGTGCCAAAGGTGCGTTTGACGCGCTATGGCACGGATTGCTATGCCTATGCGTTGCTGGCGGCGGGGCAGATTGATCTGGTGATCGAGGCGGGATTGCAGGCCTATGACGTGCAGGCGCCGATTGCGGTGATCGAGGCGGCAGGGGGCATGGTGACAGGCTGGGATGGCAAGCCCTGCCTTGACGGCGGGCGGGTGCTGGCGGCGGCGAATGCGGAATTGCATGCGGCGGCGATGGCGCTGTTGTCTTAGGGGGCCTTCAGCCCCCTCGGCTGTGCAAGGGCACAGCCTCACCCCCGAGGATATTTGAGCGACATTGAAAGGGGCTTGGCGTTGGCGTTTCACCTGATAGGGTGGCGGCGCGTGGTTCGAGTCCTTTTCCTTTCTGTCGCCATGCCGGTTCCGCATCACCGAAAGGGTTGAAATGGCGGTTCAATCATGTCTGAGATTCTGATCCGGGGCGCTGCGGTGGTGGTGACGATGGATGCGGCGCGGCGCGAGCTTTCGGGCGCGGATGTGCTGTTGCGGGACGGGGTGATTGCCGGGGTCGGGCCGGGGTTGGCGTCAACGGGCAGGGTGGTGGAGGCGCGGGGCTGTGTGGTGACACCGGGCCTCGTGAATACGCATCATCACCTGTACCAGACATTGACGCGGGCGGTGCCGGGGGGGCAGGACGCGTTGCTGTTTGGCTGGTTGCGGACCTTGTACCCGATCTGGGCGCGGTTCGGGCCAGAGGAGATGTTTACGTCGGCACAGGTGGGTCTTGCGGAGCTGGCGTTGTCGGGGTGCACGATGACCTCGGATCACCTTTACCTTTACCCGAACGGGGCGCGGCTGGACGATACGATTGCGGCGGCGGGGGAAGTGGGGCTGCGGTTCCATGCAACGCGCGGGGCGATGAGCATTGGCGAAAGCGCCGGGGGCTTGCCGCCCGACAGTCTGGTCGAGGATGAGCGGGCGATCCTGGCGGATTGCATCCGGGTGATTGATGCGTTCCACGATGCAAGGCCGGGGGCGATGGTGCGGGTGGCGGTGGCGCCTTGTTCGCCGTTTTCCGTCAGCCACGATCTGATGCGGGATGCGGCGGTTCTGGCGCGCGACAAGCGGGTGATGCTGCACACCCATCTGGCCGAGAATGATGAAGATGTGGCCTATTCCATGGCCAGGTTCGGCTGTCGGCCGGGGCAATATGCCGAGGATCTGGGTTGGGTCGGGCCGGACGTATGGCATGCGCATTGTGTGAAGCTGGATACCGCCGAGATGGCCCTGTTTGCGCGGACAGGCACAGGGGTTGCGCATTGTCCGTGCTCGAATTGCAGGCTGGGGTCAGGGGTGGCGCCGGTGCGGGCGCTGCGTGACGCCGCGGTGAAGGTGGGGTTGGGCGTGGACGGGTCGGCCAGCAATGATGCGGGGAACCTGATGGCCGAGGCGCGGATGGCGATGCTGCTGCAGCGCGTGGCGGGCGGCGCAGACAAGATGAGCGCGCGCGAGGCCTTGGAGATTGCGACGATTGGGGGCGCACAGGTGCTGGGGCGGACCGACGTGGGTGCGCTGGCGGTGGGTATGCGGGCGGATGTGGCGGTCTGGGATATGCGGGGGGTTGAGGCGGCGGGGTCCTGGGACGTGGCGGCCTTGCTGCTGGCGGGCCCGACACGGGTGCGCGATCTTTTTGTCGAGGGGCGGCAGGTGGTGGGCGATGGGCAGATGTTGACGATTGATCTGCCGCGCGTAGTAGAACGGCAGAACCAGCTGGCGCGCAGGTTGATGGGGTAGGGTTTTCGGGGCCTTTCGTTTGGGCGGGGGATCGGGCAGGGTGCGCGCAAAAGGGAGTGCCTGATGCGTTTTGCTGTACTTGCGATCTGTCTGGTTGCCGCCCCGGCCCATGCGGAATTTCTGCTCTCCGAAGTGACAGGAAACTGGGCGGGGAAATCGCAGCAGGGCTTTTATTTCCGCGCGGTTCTGAGCCAGGAGGGCGATGCGGCGCGGCTGCGGATCTGGCAGGACATTGCGGGCGTGCCAGAGGGCGGCGATCCGCAACTGGACAACGCTGAGATTGCCCTTGCGGCCTTTACGACGCTGCAGGAACTGCGCCTGCGCGAGACGGATGCGGGCATGGTGCTGACGGTGTTCACGGGGTTCGCGGACGAAACGGGATCGGGGCGCGAATGGGTGAATATCCGCTATATGGACAACCAGTTCACAGTGGTGGGGTATCAGCTGGAACTGGATGCAGCG
This sequence comes from Paracoccaceae bacterium, assembly GCA_025458385.1. Taxonomy (GTDB): domain Bacteria; phylum Pseudomonadota; class Alphaproteobacteria; order Rhodobacterales; family Rhodobacteraceae; genus JAAFHS01. The sequence continues at coordinate 7,850 of JALOSO010000087.1, forward strand.
GTGGGGGCGCCGTGGTCATGCGAGGTCGACCTGCTGCTGGGGTATCGGACAGTGAACAACGCAGGGTCGGGTTTCGCGCGACCGGCGTTTGCGGATTTGAACGCCGGAACATGGTTTGCCGGCGCGGCGTTTGATGATGGCTATTGCCCGTTGGTGGAGGCGTGATGGCACATAATTTCGAGACGCAGCGGCGCGAGACCTACGCAACCTTCAAGGCGGCGGGCAAGGGTGTAAAGCTGCCGGCGACGGCGGTGGTGGAATATCTGTTCTTTATCGAGGAACTGGATGCAAGTTGGGGCAAGCTGGAAGCGGCCTTGAAGGCGGCAGGGTTTCGGACGAAGCGGGACCGGGACGGGATAACCCTTGTGGCGAGCATCGGGCCGATCGCCGTGACGCCGGAAGAGATTTGGGCGCATGAGCGGGAGGCGACGAGCATCGCCTTGAAACACGATTTTTACCCGGATGGCTGGGTGCTGGCGGAGTAGTTGGGCCGCGGGTGGCGTTTTGGGTATTTCTGAAATCAATGAGTTGGGATTGACGGGTTTACCGTTTGGTAAGGGCTGGACGATTTTGGAGATTTTTGCAGTGGCCCCCCACCCCTGACCCCTCCCCACAAGGGGGAGGGGAAGCGCCTTTTCCGGCAGGTTCGGGACTGATGGTAAAGATGGGCGCCTCCCCTCCCCCTTGTGGGGAGGGGATGGGGGTGGGGGCTTCATGCAGAAGATGAGGATTTCCCCATAACCTGTTGGCCTGCCACATAAACGCACTGAACCGCCCGGTCGTCACCCATCATGATTGTCGGGAAGATCGCCTGCCAGAGGTCATCGGCCCTTGCCGATGCCTGCGCGATGGCGGGGGTGCTGGCGAGGTCGATCACTACAAGATCCGCCTCCATCCCCGGGGCGATGTTGCCGATCTGATGATCGGCCTTCAGCGCGCGGGCAGACCCCATGGTGGCAAGCCACCAGAGTTGCGCGGGGTGCAGAGATTGGCCGCGCAGTTGCGCAACCTCATAGGCGGCGGCCATGGTGCGGAGCATGGAGAAGGACGACCCGCCGCCGGTATCGGTGGCAAGGCCGACAGGCAGGGTTTGCGCCAGCGTCATGTCAAACAGGCCAGAACCGATGAATGTGTTCGACGTGGGGCAGTGAACGACGGATGCGCCTGCTTCGGCGAGGCGTGATTTCTCGCGTTCGGTCAGGTGGATGGCGTGGCCGAATACCGCGCCTTCGCGCAGCAGGCCCTGCGCTTCGTAGGTGTCGAGGTAATCGCGGCTTTGCGGGAACAGATCGCGGACCCAGGCGATTTCATCGGTCTGTTCGCTGAGGTGGGTTTGCATCAGGCAATCAGGGTATTCGCGCCACAGCATGCCGAGGGCCGACAGTTGTTCCGGCGTGGAGGTCGGCGAAAAGCGCGGGGTGATGACGTAACCAAGGCGGTCAGTCCCCTGCCATTTTTCAAGCAAGGCCTTGCTGTCATCATAGGCGCTTTGCGCCGTATCACGCAGGTTTTCGGGGGCGTTCCTGTCCATGCAGGTTTTGCCGGCAAACAGGCGCAGGCCGCGGGCTTGGGCGGCGGCGAAGATGGCGTCGACGCTGGCGGGGTGAATGGTGGCATAGGTGCACACAGTGGTGGTGCCGCGCGCCAGCACAAGGTCAAGATAGCGGTCGGCGATGGCGGCCGCATAGGCGGGGTCGGCAAAGCGTGCCTCTTCGGGGAAAGTATAGCTGTTCAGCCAATCGATCAGCCTTTTTCCCCAAGAGGCGACGATCGCCGTCTGCGGATAATGGACATGGGCATCGACAAAGCCTGCCGAGATCAGCGCATTGCCGTGGTCGATGGCAGGCACGTGCGGATGGGCGGCGCGCAGGGCCGCCGCTTCACCGCGCGCAACAATGCGGCCTGCGTTCACCAGAACCGCGCCATGGGCCAGATGGCGCGCAACGCCCAGGCCTTGGCGCAGGGGGTCACCTTCGAACCAGATCAGTTGGCCGCAAATCAACTTCATGAAAGACAGCCTATAACCTTTTGACGCGGGCGTAAATTTCCCTCTCGCCCCTGTTCGCGCTTTGCATTTCTGGTTAGGCTCTCGCCAAAGGGGCCATACGATGCCAGAGATTGAAACCTCGATCATGGACGATGTCCTGAATGCAGGACTGGTCGAGGCTGTGCGCGCAGCCGTCGTCAAGGCCGACACCACACGCATTTCGGCCCTGATGGCACCGCTGCATGCGGCTGACGTGGCCGACTTGCTGGAACAGATTGGTGCCACCGACCGGGGTGCACTGCTTGCGCTGTGGTCGGGCGAAATTGACGGCGAGATTCTTTCGGAAATCGATGATGCCATCCGCGAAGAGGTGATCGAAAGCCTGTCGCCGGATGTGCTGGCCGGGGCAATGCGCGCGCTGGACAGCGATGATGTGGTCGACATTCTGGAAGATCTGGATGATGCGCAGCAAGACGCGATCCTTGATGCGCTGTCCGAGGTTGACCGCGTGGCGGTGGAACAGGCGCTGGCCTATCCCGAGGAATCGGCCGGGCGGTTGATGCAGCGTGAAGTGGTCATGGCCCCGCAAGACTGGACGGTGGGGCAAGCCATCGATTTTCTGCGCGCGGCGGCGCATCTGCCCGACCAGTTCTATCACGTGATCCTGGTCGATCCGCGCCTGCAGCCGCAGGGCTATGTCACGCTGGGGCGGATATTGTCGGCCCGTCGCGACCGGCCACTGCGCGCGTTGACAGAGGACAGCTTTCGCACCATCCGCGCAACTGATGCCGAGGCCGACGTCGCCTATATCTTCAACCAGTACCACCTGATCTCTTGCCCCGTGGTGGATGATGTCGGGCGGCTGGTGGGTGTGATCACCATTGATGACGCCATGAACGTGCTTGATGAACAGCATGAGGAAGACATGCTGCTGCTGGCCGGTGTGGGCGAGGAAAGCCACATTACCGACGGCGTTGTCGAAACCGTGCGCCAGCGGTTTCCCTGGCTTTTTGTC
>JALOSO010000088.1 GCA_025458385.1 Paracoccaceae bacterium
CCCATTTCGCGCAGCAGGATGACGATGGGGTAAAGCATGATCTGATAGGGGATGAAGGAGCCGAAGATCAGGATGGTAAAGAACACCTCTGACCCGCGGAATTTCCAGTTGATCAGCGCATAGCCGTTCACGCTTGCCACGGCGATGGAGATGATGACGGAGGGCACGGTGATCATGACGGAATTCCAGAACCCGCGCGACAGTCCATCACAATTCAGGCCGGTGCAGGCGGTGGCCCATGCCTTGACCCATGGTTCAAACGTCACCTCGACAGGCGGGGCAAAGATGTTGCCCAGCCGGATTTCGGGCATGCCCTTGACGGATGTCATGACCATCACCCACAGGGGCAGGATGTAATACAGGCAGACAAGGCCCAGAATGCCATAAAGCACGATGTTGCGGGCCGAGATTGCCTTGCGCGGTTTGGCCCCGCGTGGTCCGGCCATATCCATTGCGATGTCAGCCATGCTTCTTGCCCCCGAATTCCAGATAGGCCCATGGGATCAGCACGATCAGCACGCTCAGCAGCATCATGGTGGATGCGGCAAAGCCCTGCCCAAGGTTCTGCGCCTGAAACATGTAGTCATAGACATACATCGCCGGCACCTGGCTTGCGTTGCCGCCCGGCCCCCCGGAGGTCATGGCGACGACAAGGTCATAAAGCTTGATGATCCCCGCCGCCACGATGACCAAAGTGGTGACGAACACCGGGCGCATCATCGGGATGATGACGACGACATAGGTTTTCCAGGTGGGGATGCCGTCCACCCGGGCGGCCTTCCAGATGTCTTCATCAATCCCGCGCAGGCCCGCGAGCATCAGGCACATGACGAAACCCGTGCCCTGCCACAGCCCGGCAATCAGCAGGCCGAATAGCACGGTGTCGGGGCTGTGCAGCGGATCGAAGGTGAAACTGTCCCAGCCCCAGCCGCGCACGATGCCCTGCAGGCCGAAATCGGGGTTGAGGATCCACTGCCAGACCAGCCCGGTCACGATGAAGGACAGGGCAAAGGGATACAGCATGATGGTGCGGAACGTATCTTCGAACCGGATCTTCTGATCCATCAGCACGGCCAGCAGAAAGCCGATGCCGACAGTAAAGACGAGAGAGAACACGCCGAAAAACGCAAGGTTTTCAATAGAGACCAGCCAGCGGCTGTTGCTCCACAGGCGTTCGTATTGATCAAGGCCCACAAAATTGGTGCGCGGCAGCAGTTTGGAGTTGGTGAAGGAATAGAAGATCGTCCACAGCGTGCCACCCGTGAACACCACCAACGTGGTCAGGATCATGGGAATGGCGGCAATCTTGGCAGGCAGGTTGCGCAGCAGGCGCGACGGTCGGCCCTGATCTGACATATGTTGCCCCTCCCCAAAAGGCTGCAGTGAAAGCTGCGCCGCGCAAGTTTCCCTGCGCGGCGCGGTCAAGAAAGCCTTAGTTGGCCGAAAGGATTTCCACCCATTTGGCCTGTGCATCGGCAGGGGCCATGTCGGATTTCCAGAATTCGACCATCAGGTCTTCGGTCTGCTTGACCGTATCCGGCGTCCAGAGCTGATCTCCCGATGGCACGATGTTGCCGCCGGCCAGAATTTCCAGACCCTTCTTCATGCAGTCGTTCGCGGCGGCCAGATCAATATCACCACGGATCGGCAAAGAGCCTTTCTTTAGGTTGAACGCGACCTGCAGTTCCGGCGATACGAGCAGGGCAGCAAGGCGCTTTTGCGCCTCCTCCTTGGCCGGATCATCCAGTTTCGGGAAATAGAACGCGTCGCCGCCGGTCGAGATGTATTCGTTCATCCCAAGGCCCGGCAGACAGGTGTAATCCGTGCCCGCCACTTCGCCGGCCACCTGGAATTCACCCTGCGCCCAGTCACCCATGATCTGGCCAGCGGCCGCATCCGTGATGACAAGGTTCGTGGCCTGGTTCCAGTCTTGCACGTTCGAGCCGACAGCCAGCGCACGCGCATCAGCTGCGGCCTGGAACACGGCGGCCATTTCCGGACCGGCGGCTGCCGCCATGTCCTTGTCGATGTTCACGGTTTTCCACAGGTCAAGCCCACCCACGCCGATGGTCAGCGCGCCAAAGGCGAGGTTCGATTGCCATGGCTGATCGCCCAGTGCCAGCGGAACCTTGCCCGCGGCGCGCACCTGATCAGCCGTTGCCACGAATTCAGTCCAGGTGGTTGGCACCGGAATGCCAAGGTCTTCATAGACCTTGTTCGACAGCCACAGCCATTCTGGCGAATGGATATTCACCGGCGCGCAATAGATGCGGCCATCAACCGTGCAGGCCTCCAGCAGCGATGGCGGGTTCACGATTTCCTTCCAGTTGTTGGCCTCGGCCACATCCGTCAGGTCCAGCATCAGGCCCGCTTCCACCAGTTCCAGCGCCTGCTGGCCGTGGTTGAATTGCGTGGCCCCCATTGGGTCGCCGCCCGTGATGCGCGAGATCATGATCGGACGCGCCGTGCCGCCGCCGCCAGCGATGGCACCGTCAACCCACTTGTCACCGCTCGCGTCAAACGCCTTGGCCATCTCGGCCACAGCGGCCGCTTCACCGCCCGATGTCCACCAATGTGTGACTTCAAGTTCCTCGCCAAAGGCAAAGGTCGGCAGGGCGACCGACGCACACAGCGCCGCCGCCAGATTGAATTTCTTCATGCAGTCCTCCCTGACTAACGTTCGTTTCTGTAACGTTATAGAATCAGCCTATAACGTTATAGATTTCCCGATCAAGCAATCTTTTCGCTTGCGGGATCAATTCTTCCGCGCCTTGAATGGGGCGAAGTGACAGTGGATTTCGTGCGGGGAAGGGCACTGCAATTGCAGCATGCATGGATAAGATGCTGGCCGCAAATATCTGTCGGCATGCCGTTTTCAGGGCTTTCTGCAACTGCGTCTTGTAGGCAGAAACACCGCAGCAAAAGGTTGATGGGTATGCGCAGACGATTCGATCCTGCAATGGAAACCGGGGGTTCAGGCCTGGGGGGGGTGGCAAGATGACGCTTGCCCCTGATACTGACCATCGGCCAACGCTGAAAACGATCGCCCATGAAACCGGCCTTGCCGTCGCCACCGTCAGCCGCGCCCTGAAGGACGCCCCCGATATTGGCGAGGCGACCAAAGAGCGGGTCCGCGCCGCCGCCACCCGCCTTGGCTACAGGCCGAACCGCGCAGGCGTGCGCCTGCGTACCGGCAAGACCAATGTGATCGCGCTGGTGCTGGCCACCGACACCGATGTGATGAACCACACCTCGCGCTTGATCTCGTCGCTGGCGCAGGAATTGCGCGGCACTGCCTATCACCTTGTCATGATGCCGTTCTTCCCGGACGAAGACCCGATGACCCCCATTCGCTACCTCGTGGAAACCGGGTCCGCCGATGGCATCATCATGAACCAGACCACCGCCGATGACCCGCGCATCCACTATCTGCACGCCCATAACGTGCCCTTTGCCACCCATGGGCGCACCGAAACCGGGATCAACCATCCCTATTTCGATTATGACAACGAGGCGTTCAGCCGCGCTGGCGTCCAAGGCCTTGCCTCGCGGGGCCGCCGGAACCTTTTGCTGATCGCGCCGCCAAAGGCACATTGTTACGCCGGGCACATGATCAGCGGGTTCCTGGCCGAGACGGCCCGCCTTGGCCTGCGCGCTGCGGTTGCCGACACCATCACATCCGATTCCGGTGCTGTTGCCATCGAGGCCGCCTTGCAAAACCGCATGGCGCTGCCTGACCGCCCCGACGGCATTCTCTGCGGTTCGACCACGGCTGTCATGGCCGCTGTCACCGGCGCCGAACTCGCCGGCCTTAGCATCGGGCGCGACTTTGATGTCTTCGGCAAGGAAGCCATCCCTTATCTGCACCGTTTTCGCCGCCAGATCATGGTCTTGCGCGAAGACGTGGACCGCGCGGGCAGCAATCTGGCCCACGCGATCATTCAGGCCATCGAGAATCCGACAGCGCCGATTGCGCAAATGCTTGACCGTCCTGCAGAATCGGACTGGGAATAAGGAACCGGCGGCAAGTGCCCGCCTTTGGGGGATGACGACGATGAAAACCATCAAGGGCCCAGCCCTTTTTCTGGCGCAGTTTGCTGGCGATGCCGCCCCGTTCAATACCTGGGACAGCATCACGGCCTGGGCAGCCGATTGCGGCTATCAGGGTGTGCAGGTGCCCAGTTGGGACGGGCGGCTGTTCGATCTGGAAAAGGCCGCCACATCAAAGACCTATTGCGATGATTTCAAGGGTGTCGCAGCCAGCCATGGCATTGCCGTGACCGAGCTTTCGACCCATCTGCAAGGGCAGTTGGTGGCCGTTCATCCCGCCTATGACGATGCGTTTGATGGTTTTGCAGCGCCTGCCGTGCGCGGCAAGCCTGCGGCGCGGCAGGCATGGGCTGTGGATCAGGTAAAAAAGGCGCTGACAGCGTCCAAGAACCTGGGCCTGACAGCGCACGCGACGTTTTCAGGCGCGCTGGCATGGCCCTATATCTATCCTTGGCCGCAGCGCCCGGCGGGCCTTGTGGAAACGGCGTTTGATGAACTGGCCGCGCGCTGGTTGCCCATTCTGAACCATGCGGACGACTGCGGCGTGGACGTGGCCTATGAAATCCATCCGGGCGAAGACCTGCATGACGGCATTTCATTCGAGATGTTCCTTGACCGCGTCAAGGGGCACAAACGCGCGAACATGCTGTATGATCCCAGCCATTACGTGCTGCAACACCTTGATTATCTTGACCATATTGACATCTACCACGACCGTATCAAGATGTTCCACGTCAAGGATGCCGAGTTGAACCCGACAGGGCGGCAGGGTGTGTATGGTGGCTTCCAATCCTGGGTCAACCGCGCGGGGCGGTTCCGCAGCCCGGGCGATGGGCAGGTGGATTTCGGCGGCATCTTCTCCAAACTTACGCAATACGGCTTTGATGGCTGGGCGGTGGTGGAATGGGAATGCTGCCTGAAACACCCCGAAGACGGCGCGCGCGAAGGGGCGGCCTTTGTGGATGCGCATATCATCCGCGTGACCGAAAAGGCCTTTGATGACTTTGCGGATGGTGGCACGGACATGGCCGCCAACCGCCGTATGCTGGGGATTTCCTGATGCCGATTGATGCCGCACATGTTGCCCGCGCACCCCGTATCCGCCTTGGCATGGTGGGGGGCGGTCAGGGGGCCTTTATCGGTGCCGTGCACCGCATCGCCGCGCGGATTGATGACCAGTATGAACTGGTGGCCGGCTGCTTTTCGTCGACCCCTGAAAAATCGCTGGCCAGTGCCGCTGATCTGGGTGTGGATGCCAGCCGCGCCTATGCCAGCTTTGGCGAGATGGCGAGCCGCGAGGCCCGCCGCAAGGACGGGATCGAGGCGGTGGCCATCGTCACCCCGAACCACATGCACGCACCTGTTGCCATGCAATTCCTGCGGCGTGGGATTCATGTGATCTGCGACAAGCCGCTGACGGCGACACTGCCTGAGGCAAAGCGACTGGCCAAGGCCGCAACGGCATCGGGGGCGATCTTTGCGCTGACGCATAACTACACGGGCTATCCGATGATCCGGCAGGCGCAGGCGATGGTGGCGGCCGGTGATCTGGGCGAGATCCGGCTGGTGCAAGTGGAATACGCACAGGATTGGCTGTCAACGGATCTGGAGGCAAGCGGCCAGAAGCAGGCAGGCTGGCGCACAGACCCTGCGCAATCTGGCGCGGGCGGCAGCACGGGCGATATCGGCACGCATGCGTTCAACCTCGCGTCCTATGTTTCGGGCCTGACGCTGGAAAGCCTGGCTGCCGATCTGCAAAGTTTTGTGCCGGGCCGCCGGGTGGATGACAACGGGCATGTCCTGCTGCGGTTCAAGGGTGGTGCGCGCGGGATGCTGTGGTGTTCACAGGTGGCCCCGGGGAACGAAAACGCGCTGCGACTGCGCGTCTATGGCACCAAGGCCGGGCTTGAATGGGCGCAGGAAGACCCGAACTATCTGTGGTTCACCCGCCTGGGCGAACCCAAGCAATTGCTGACACGCGGCGGGGCGGGGGCCAATGGCGCGGCGGGCCGCATGACGCGGATTCCGGCAGGCCACCCGGAAGGCTATCTTGAAGGGTTCGCGAACATCTATGCCGAGGCGGCCCGCGCGATCATCGCGCGGCGCAGCGGCACGGCGCTTGACCCCGCGGTGATCTTTCCGGGCCTGAAGGAAGGGCTGGAAGGGGTGGCCTTCGTGGAGGCGTGTGTGCGGTCATCACGCCGCAACGGGGCCTGGGTCAGCCTTTCACTTTAAGCCGGTCTGATGGCCTGTGCCGGGCCAATCAGGCGCGGCGCAGGCGGATCACCACATCAACCTTGGAAATGACCGTGCCATCCGGCGCGTTTGGCAAACCGCTGATCTGCAGCTGATCGGCCGGGGCGTCGGTCAGATTGGCCGTGTCTTCCCAGTAGAAATGCGGGTGGTCATCCATGCGGGTGTCGAAATAGCTTTTAGACCCGTCAACCACGACCTCGTTCATCAGGCCCGCATCGCAAAACGCCCGCAGCGTGTTGTAGACTGTGGCCAGACTGACCCGGTCATCAGACTGACGCGACAGCGCATGCAGGCTTTCCGCCGTGACATGACGGTTTTCCCCATCACCAACCAGCAGCGTCGCAAGGGTCAAACGCTGACGCGTCGGGCGTAATCCGCCTTGCATCAGCCATGCGGCCCCGCGCTCAGTTGCTGTCATGGGTGGCCTCGTTCTGCCGTGTGACATCCCTGATATAGGGCCGCGCTGCGGCGCATTCAAACCTTTTCCGCAACTTCGGCTGCGGCAAAGCCCCGCCCCAGGCTGTTCCAGACCCGCCAGGTCAGCGCGGCGCCCCCCGCCGCGGCCACCAGAAACGGCAGGATCAGCGCTGTATCGCGCAACATCACGCCGTCCGCCAGCCGCACGATCAGCCCCGATGCCACCAGCCCCACAGGCATCATGCCCCAGGCCAGCAACCGGTACAGGCTATTGACCCGGCCCAGCAGCGCATCCGGAATCATCCGTTGCCGTGTGCTGACCGAGACGATGTTCCAGACCAGCCCCGTGAACTCCATGAACGCCAACGCCCCGGCCACCACCACCGGACCGGGGGCAAGGGCGATGACAACAAAGGCCAGGGGCGAGGCGGCCAGCATCCATTGCATGGTCCGCGCCCGCCCAAGTGTTTTTGCAATGGCCGGTCCGGCAAGGCTGCCGGCGATGCCCCCGGCTGCCCCGCCTGCCAGCATCAGACCATAGGCGGTTGGCCCAAGATCAAAGTTCTCTTGTGCATGCAACACAAGGGCGATCACGATCATCTGGTGAAACAGGTTCCAGAACCCGGTCGTCCACGCCATCGTCCGCAGCAAAGGGGACTGCGCCAGAAACGCCACACCTTCGGCCACGTCGGCCCGCCAGTTGCCCTGCCCCGTGCGGGCAACGCGAAAATCACCGCTGATCTGCGCTACCAGCAGTGCCGCTCCACAATAGGCCAGCGCATTCAGCGCAAATGGCAACGGCATCCAAACGGCAACCAGCAGGGCGCCCAGGACCGGCCCGATCAGCGCATTGGCCAGCATCTCGACACTCCATAACCGGCCATTTGCCTGTTCAAGCCTGTCATCGGGCACAAGGGCGGGCATCATCGTCTGCGCCGCATTGTCGCGAAACACCTCGGCCCCGCCCACGACAAAGGCCGCAACCAGCAGCATGGTATAGGCCGCCGGGGCGGCAACGCCGGTCAAGGGGGCCGTGGGCAGCGGCATCGCCAGCAACAAGGCGGCCGCGGCCACCACAAAGGCCACGGCGCGCAGCGCGTCCATCAACAGGATCAACTGGCGGCGGTCGACACGATCCGTGATCACGCCGGCCGGCAAGGCCAGCAGAAACCACGGCAGGCGCAAGGCGACGGGCACAAGGGCCACCAGCAGCGCATCACGGGTCAGCAGGCTGGCGACCCAGGCCCAGGCGACGGTCGCCACACCGTCGGCAAGATTGGTCAGCCCGCTGGATGCCACAAACCTTAGATAGGGGGTCATTCGCATCTCCCACCCGTTGTGGCCAGACTTGCCAGTCGTTTCGCGGCAATGCTAGATGATGTGCAAGGGCAAGGGGGCATGAATGGCACTGTATCCGACTTCGTTCGACAAGGAAGGCCTGTTGAAATGCGCACGGGGAGAGCTGTTCGGCCCCGGCAACGCGCAATTGCCCGCGCCCCCCATGCTGATGATGGACCGCATCACAGATATTTCCGAAGACCGGGGCGAGCATGGCAAGGGCCATGTCGTGGCCGAATTCGACATCACGCCGGACCTGTGGTTTTTCGACTGCCACTTTCCCGGCAACCCGATCATGCCGGGCTGCCTTGGCCTTGATGGGCTGTGGCAGCTGACAGGCTTCAACCTTGGCTGGCGCGGCTGGCAGGGACGCGGCTATGCGCTTGGCGTGGGTGAGGTTAAATTGACCGGGATGGTGCGGCCAGACCGCAAGCGGCTCACGTACTACGTCGATTTCACCAAGGCGCTGACCACCCGCCGCCTGACAATGGGCGTGGCGGATGGCAGGGTCGAGGCGGATGGCGAGGTGATCTATCTGGTGAAGGACATGAAGGTAGCGCTGAGCGAGGCGTGAGGGCTCCATGATTGGCTATGTCACCGTCGGCGCGGACGATCTGGTGCAAGCGGAACGGTTTTATTCATCCTTCCTGCCAAGCCTCGGCTACGACCTTCAGATATCTGATGAGGGTCTCAGCTACGCCATCCCACCCAAGGATGACGGCACCCAAGACCCGCCAGACTTTTACGTCAAACCACCCCACAACAGGAAAGCGGCGTCAGTCGGCAATGGCGCAATGGTGGCTTTTCAAGTGCCAAGTCAGGCACAAGTCCGCGCGTTGCATGCGGCGGCGCTGAACGCGGGCGGGCAAGACGAGGGCGCGCCAGGGTTTCGCGTAGCCTACAGTGCGGGCTTCTATGTCGGCTATCTGCGCGACCCGCAAGGCAACAAGATCGCTTTGTACTGCAACAATCCGAATGAGCCGCGCCGCCCGGATTGACTACCATTGTACGGCACAGGGCAGCGTCTGACCGCCGGGTGGACGCAGCGACAGAGGTTCTGGGCACTTTATGGTGCAAACACTTCTGACGGCAGTTCTAGGCTTTGAATGCAGAGAAGCGTCCGCCCACAGGGGGCGGTCGGACGCTGCCCGGCGGCGCAAGCGCCTTGATTCCGGGCTAAGGAAAACCCAGCGCAAGCGCGGAACCCACCCCCACCCTTGCCCCCCACCCCCCAACCGCATAAACACAGGTGAAGTCACGGCAAGGAGGTTCCCATGCGGCGCGTCGTCATTACTGGAATGGGCATCATCTCATCCATCGGCAACAACGTCGCCGAGGTTGAGGCCTCTCTCCGCGCGGGCAAATCCGGCATCGTCTTTGCCCCCGATTACGCCGAACACGGGTTCCGCTGCCGTGTCCACGGTGCCCCCAACATCGTGCTCGAAGACCATATCGACAAACGCGACTGGCGGTTCATGGGTGACGGCGCGGGCTATTGCTTCCTTTCCATGCAACAGGCCATTGCCGACTCTGGCCTGTCGGACGCCGATATCTCCAACGACCGCACCGGCATCATCGTCGGCTCTGGCGGGCCTTCCACAAAGGCCTTCTTCCGCGCCCATAACATGGTGCGTGAAACCGGCGCGCCAAAGCGGATCGGGCCTTTCAGCGTGACCAAAGGCATGTCCTCCACGGTTTCCGCCTGCCTTGCGACACCTTTCAAGATCAAGGGCGTGAACTATTCCATCACGTCCGCCTGCTCTACCTCGGCGCATTGCATCGGCAATGGCACCGAACTCATTCAGATGGGCAAGCAGGACATCGTCTTTGCCGGTGGCGGCGAGGAGCTCGACTGGACGCTGTCCTGCCTGTTTGATGCGATGGGCGCCATGAGCAGCAAATACAACGACGCGCCCGAAACCGCGTCCCGCACCTATGACGCCAACCGTGATGGTTTTGTCATCGCGGGCGGTGGTGGGATCGTGGTGCTGGAGGAGTTGAACCACGCCCTCGCGCGTGGTGCCAAGATCTACGCCGAGGTGACGGGCTACGGTGCTACATCCGACGGCCACGATATGGTCGCCCCCAGCGGCGAAGGCGGCGAACGCGCCATGCGTGTGGCGCTGTCCACCCTGCCAAAGGACCGCCGGATTGATTACATCAACAGCCACGGCACCAGCACAATGGTTGGCGATGTGACCGAGGTCGAGGCCATCCGCCGCGTGTTCGGCCGGGGCACCACGCCGCCCATCGCATCCACCAAATCGCTGACCGGCCACTGCCTTGGCGGTGCGGGCGTGTGGGAGGCGATCTATTCGCTGATCATGCTGAACGGTGATTTCATCGCCGCCTCTGCAAACGTCATCACGCCCGATCCGGCGCTTGACCCTGGCGAGATCGTGACAACCATGCGGGACAAAGTGCAGCTTGACTCTGTGCTGTCCAATTCCTTTGGCTTTGGCGGCACCAATGCCACCCTCGTCATGTCGAAATATCTGGGCTAGGGGGGCAGCATGGCCGATCTGATGAAGGGCAAGCGCGGGCTTGTCATGGGCGTTGCCAACGAACGCTCCATCGCATGGGGCATCGCCTCGGCCATGGCGGCTGAGGGCGCGGAACTCGCGTTCAGCTATCAGGGCGAGGCGTTCGGCAAGCGGGTGGAACCGCTGGCAGCCTCGGTCGGATCAGACTTTCTGGTTGATGTGGATGTGATGAACCCCGCGTCGATGGACGCCTGCTTTGCCGCGTTGAAGGATCGCTGGGGCACGATTGATTTCGTCGT
>JALOSO010000089.1 GCA_025458385.1 Paracoccaceae bacterium
TATGGGCGATGAAGCCGCAGAAGGGCTGGTCAGCCTGATGATCCCGGTCATCAAGGGCTTTCAGACCGACAAGGGGTTCGAAATGGCCGTGGCCGCCCAACAGGTTTACGGCGGGCATGGCTATATCGAAGAATGGGGCATGTCGCAGTTCGCCCGCGATGCGCGGATCGCCATGATCTACGAAGGGGCCAACGGCGTACAGGCGCTGGACCTTGTGGGGCGCAAGCTGGCACAGGATGGCGGCAAACATGTCATGGCCTTCTTCGAGATGGTCAAGGCTGAATGCGCCGCCCATGCGGGTGATGAGCGGATGAAAGGCTTTGTGGAGCCGCTGAAAGTGGCGTCAAAGCAACTGCAACAGGCGGCGATGTTCTTCATGGCACAGATGAAGAACCCGAATGCGGCGCTGTCTGGCAGCTATGATTTCATGCACCTGATGGGCCATGTCTGTCTTGGCCTGATGTGGACGCGCATGGCCAAGGCCGCCTATGTGGCGCTGGACGCAGGCGATACTGACACTGATTTTCTGCAGGCGAAGATCGCCACTGGCCGCTTCTACATGGCCCGCCAACTGCCCGCTTGCAGCATGCATCTGGCGCGCATCGAAAGCGGGGCCGATCCGGTGATGGCTTTGGCGGCAGAGGCGTTCTAGGGTGGGGTCACGATTTTTCGTCGAAAAATCGCCCTGTCCAAACCGGAGCCGCCCATGCCCAAACGCTTTCGCCTGACCCGCCGCTTTCCCGTCGCCATGACGGAAGACGGCTATCGCCGGCTGAAACGTTTCGCGCAGGAGGCAGGACTGGATGAGGGTGAGGCGCTGTCGTTCCTGTTCGAACATTTCGACAGCGTCACGCATACGGAAAATCTGACCCACCGGTTGCGGCTGTTCAACGCCGCACTGGATGACCGTAAATCGTAACCCGGAGACCCCGATGAGACCCCTTTTCAAAGCCGTGCTTCTGGCCCTGAGCCTTGCAACAACACCCGCCTTTGCCGACCCCATTCCCGAAGCCGAGCGCGCCGCGATCAGCGAACGCGTGACGGCGTTCAACACGGCCTTTACCGGCGGCGACATGGCCGCAGTGTTCGATTTCATGCCCGGCAAGATCCTGTCCAGCCTTGCGACCCAATCAGGCATGACGGAAGAGGCCCTGATGGCCGCCATGAAGGAACAGATCGACCTTGCCTTTGAGACGGTCACGATTGACGCGTTTGGCATGGATATGGATGCCGCGACCTGGGAAATGACACCCGATGGCAGCCGCGGTTATGCGCTGATCCCGACGTTTACGGTGATGACGGTCGAAGGCGTGGGCAAGATGCGGTCCGAAGGCGACACCTTGTCCTTCTCGGATGACGGCAAGTGGTTTCTGGTGCGGGTGGATGATCCGGCGCAGGTCCAGCTGCTGACGGCATCCTACCCCGAATTCACCGGGGTAACATTTGAACCTGCCAGCCTGCAGGCCGTGGAATGACGCTGAACCTTTACTGCTTTGGCGAATCCGGCAGCGCGTATAAATGCGCGCTTGCCCTGACGCTGGCGGATATGGACTGGGCGCCGGTCTTTGTCGATTTCTTCAATGGCGAGGCGCGCAGTGCCGCCTTCAAGGCGATCAATCCGATGGGCGAAGTGCCGGTGCTGGTTGACGGCGAGACGGTGCTGACACAGTCGGGCGTCATTCTGGATTACATCAGCAGCAAATCGGGCAAACTGGGCGGGCGATCGGCCGCCGAACGGCGCGAAGTGCTGCGCTGGCTGTTCTGGGACAATCACAAACTGTCCACCCAGATCGGCACCACGCGGTTCCTGGCCAATTTCCTGCCCGAGGAAAAGCGCCCTGCAGGTGTGATCCCCTTTCAGCAGGGGCGCCTGAAGGCCGCCTACACCGTGCTGAACGACCATCTGGCCAACCGCAACTGGATTGCCGGGGCTGCCGTCACCATCGCAGACCTGTCTTGCTGCGGATACCTGTACTACCCCGAACCCTTCGGTTTTGACCGCAAGGACTGGCCCCATATCGACGCCTGGCTGGACCGCATCAGCGCCCTGCCCGGCTGGAAAGCCCCCTACGATCTGATGCCCGGCAGCCCTGCCGACCGGGCGTAAAGAGGAGACCGCAATGCCCCACGCTGCAAACGAAGCCTATATCTATGATGCCGTTCGGTCACCGCGTGGCAAAGGCCGCGCTGACGGGGCCTTGCATGAACTCACCTCGGTCGCGCTGTCGGCCAAGGTGCTGAACGCTGTCAAGGAACGCAACGGCCTGACGGGCCATGCGGTTGAAGACGTCATCTGGGGCAATGTCACGCAGGTGGGCGAACAAGGTGGTTGCCTTGCGCGCTCTGCCGTCCTTGCCTCGGACCTTGACGAATCCATCCCTGGCCTTGCCATCAACCGTTTCTGCGCCAGCGGGATGGAGGCCGTGAACCTTGCCGCCAATCAGGTGCGCGGCGGGGCGGGCCATGCCTATATCGCGGGGGGGGTCGAGATGATGGGCCGCGTGGCGATGGGCAGCGATGGTGCCGCCATTGCAATTGACCCAAGCCTTGCGATGAAGACCTATTTCGTCCCGCAGGGGATTTCGGCCGACATCATCGCCACCGAATACGGGTTTACGCGCGATATGGCCGATGCGCTGGCCGTCGAATCGCAGAAACGCGCGGCGGCCGCATGGGCCGACAACCGCTTTGCCAAATCGGTCATCACCATCAAGGACCAGAATGGCCTGCCCATCCTGTCCACCGATGAATACATGCGCCCCGGCACGGATATGCAGGCGCTTGGCGCGCTGAAGGCGTCGTTCCGCGACATGGGCGAGGTGATGCCCGGCTTCGACAAGATCGCCATGATGAAATACCCGCATCTGGAACGCATCAACCATATCCACCACGCCGGCAATTCATCCGGCATCGTCGATGGCGCTGCCGCCGTGCTGATCGGGTCAAAGGAATTCGGTCAGGCGCATGGGCTGAAACCCCGCGCCATCATCCGTGCCACCTGCAAGATCGGCACAGACCCCACCATCATGCTGACCGGCCCCGTGCCCGCCACGCAGAAAATCCTTGCCGACAGCGGCATGAACATCAAGGACATCGACCTGTTCGAGGTAAACGAGGCCTTTGCATCGGTTGTCCTGCGCTTCATGCAGGCGTTCGATGTGGACCCATCGGTCGTCAACCCCAACGGCGGCTCCATCGCCATGGGGCACCCCCTTGGCGCAACAGGCGCCATCATCATCGGCACGCTGCTGGATGAGTTGGAACGCACCGGCAAAGGCACGGGCCTTGCCACGCTGTGCATTGCCAGCGGGATGGGTGCGGCCACGATCATCGAACGGGTCTAGGCATGCAAATGCGGCTGATCAAGGGCGCGTTTGGGCGGGAAACTCATCTGATGTTTCCCACTGTCCGCGCCTTTGACTGCAGGTCAGGCTGGCCGCAACGCGAAAGACCGAGGACTGATTGGAACGCCCCTGCCGATGACCACCCAGCAACTCACTGCCGATTTCCGCGCAGCCGCACTGTCAAATGGTCGATACGACCTGATGGTGGGGGAATATCGCTATCCCTTGACCGTTTATCTCGATGGTATTCCGCACCTGCTGCAAGGTGTCAGCGATGCTTGGGCCTTCTTTCAGACCATGCATACGGCAACGCTGGGCGAGGGGTATCAGCGCCTGACAGCGCGGGTCGAACGCGAAGAGGCCCCAAAAACCGGGCGCTTTCGGGTGTGGGTCAGCTGGATCGCAGAAGGGGCCGAGCGGCCAACTGCATCGGTCGCACGCACGACGCTGTACTGTGTGGACGAAGGTCCGCGCACCGCGATCGAAATGATCGAGTTCACCGAACTGGCCTTGCCCCTGCTGCGGGTCTGAACCGGGGCATGGCAGCCCCTTTCCAAAGGGGGGCGCGCCGTGCCGAAAATTGACCTTGCATCCGTGCCCGTGAAAACCGGCACGATCTATCCCGCGCCCTATGATGCCGAAGTGGCCGGGCGCAGCAGCATGCGTCTGGGCGATGCCGGGGGCCTGACGCAATTCGGCGTCAATCTGGTGATCCTTGCACCGGGGGCGAAATCGTCGATGCGACACTGGCACCTGAACGAAGATGAATTTGTCATGGTCACGCAGGGGGCCTGCACCATGCTGACCGATGCCGGCGAGGCGCTGATGCAGGCGGGTGACTGCGCCGCCTTTCCGGCGGGCGTGCCCGATGGGCATTGCTTTGTGAACCACACGGACACCGAGGCGCGCTTCCTTGTGGTCGGCACCAAGGCCCCGCATGAAGTGGCGACCTATTCCGACGTCGATCTGAAGGTCGAACTCAGCCCGGGTGAAAAGGGCCGGGCGCATTTCACCTACAAGGATGGCACGCCGTGGAAAGGCCCGCGATGATCTGTGCCTTTGTAAGCTTGCCTTCAAACGGCCGCTCATCCCTCCCATCCGGTCGGTCTTCGCTTGGCAACTCAGCGAAGACCGACCGGATGGGAGGGATGAGCGGCCCCATGCGCAGGCCCAAGGTCGCCTTGCCATGAAACTTAACCCCGCCATGGTTCCACGCGATGACGCCCCCAATGGTGGCGCGCTTGTCTATTGGTCCATGGCTGGCGGCCTGACGCAATTCGGCGCCTATACTGACAGGCTGATGCCCGGTGCCACATCCGCGCAGCGCCACTGGCACACGGCTGAGGACGAGATGGTCTTTGTCCTGGATGGTATTGCCACCGTCACCCTTGATGACGGCGCGCATGATCTGCATCCCGGTGATGCCGCCTGCTGGCCGCATGGTTGCCCGAACGCCCATCACATCACCAACCGCACCCGCCAGCCCGTGTCCTATGTCGTCATCGGCACACGCGTGGCGCATGATATCTGCCATTACCCCGATCAGGCCGAACGTCAGATCAACCTTGCCACCACATGGCACATCGAAACCGATGCAGGCGAGGTTATCGAAACCGGCGATCTTCCCCCCCACCTGCTGAACCTGTCGCCTGTCTGGGGCACGCCCTTCAACCCCGCCCATCCCGGTCAGCGCATCCTGTCACAGGCCACCGGCACCCTGCCGACCTTCGTGCAGGAAACCACCTACGCCCACCCCGTCATCGGCCCGCACCCCGGCCCCTACAGCTATCAATTGCTGTCAGACCCCGGCGGGCTGACCCAGTTTGGCGCCTTTATCGAAGAACTGCCCCCCGGCTCGCGCTCTGGCCAACGCCACTGGCATGCGGCCGAAGATGAGATGGTCTATATCCTGTCCGGCACCGGCGTTCTGGTTGAGGATACCGAAACCACGCTGAACCCCGGCGATGTTGCCTGCTGGCCTGCTGGCATGCCCGTCGGCCACCGGATTGACAACCGCAGCACATCCCCCTTGCGCTATCTTGTCATCGGCACACGGCTGCAGGAAGACGTCATCCACTACACCGACCATGACCTTGTCACAACAAAGTCTGGCCCCTTGCGCCACTATGCCCGCCGGGATGGCACGCCAATTCTGCCGAAGGTTGCGCCATGACGTTGCGTCCCAGAAACAAGGTCATGCTTTCTGACACATCTTGCGGTGCTTTCCCCGTGTGCCGATCTGCAACTTATGCTAGATGCTGCAACATTCGCCACAACCTACAGATAGATGTCGCCGATGTTCGATCTTGCAAAAGCCATGGTCCAGACCCTGTGCGTTCAGTTCAATGCCGGCAATTTCGCCCGGGTGGCCGAGTCATTTGTCTATCCCCTGCCCGTGCAGGTCGAGAACGATCTGATCGTGCTGAACAGCGCCGGCGAAATGGCCGCATCGCTGTCGGCCTATCATGCGCAAAATGTGGCACAGGGCCTTGCCCCCTCGCATGCGCAGGTTCTGGCAATCGACCTGCCGCGCAATGGCCGGTTCCGGCTGTGGGTCGACTGGGTTTATCAACCCGATGCCGGGCCGGAACATGCGCGCACCAAGAACCTCTATTACTGCTCGGCCATCGGCAATCGCCTCCAGATCGAGATGATCCAGTATCTGCGCGTTGCAGCCAAAGGCCCCGTGATCCAGACCGCCTATGCCGAGCGTCTGCTCTCGGCCTGATCCACCCCGTGAATTCCACCTTTGCGTCGCGCCCTGACCGGGGCCGCGATGCCCTGCCATGCTGAAAGGATACCAGCCATGACCGACTTCTCCTATGCCCTTGCGGCCGACGGCGTTGCCACCATCACCTGGGATGTGCCCGGCAAATCGATGAACGTGATGAGCGAGGCCGGTTTCGCCGAATTGAACGGCCTGATCGACCGCGCGCTTGGCGATCCGGCGGTGAAAGGGGTGATCCTGACCTCGGGCAAAAAGGACTTTGCGGGCGGGATGGACCTGAACGTGATCGCCAAGATGAAAGAGGGCGGGGCGGAAACCGTGTTCAAGGGTGTGATGCAGATCCATCATATCCTGCGCAAGATCGAACGCGCCGGCATGGATCCCAAGACCTTGAAAGGCGGAAAGCCCATTGTTGCGGCGCTGCCGGGCACGGCCCTCGGCATTGGGCTGGAACTGCCCCTTTCCTGCCATCGCATCATTGCCGCCGATAACCCCAAGGCAAAGATCGGCCTGCCTGAAATCATGGTCGGCATCTTTCCCGGTGCTGGCGGCACCACGCGGCTGGCCCGCAAGATGGGGGCGATGATGGCAGCCCCCTTCCTGCTGGAAGGCAAGCTGAGCGACCCCGCCGCTGCCAAATCTGCCGGGATCATTGATGAGGTGGTGGCCCCGGAAGACCTGATGGCGCGCGCGCGGGCCTGGGTGCTTGCCGCAACCGACGCCGACCTTGTCAAACCCTGGGATGCCAAGGGTTACAAGATGCCGGGGGGCACGCCCTATTCGGCCCCCGGTTTTCCGACCTTTGTCGGCGCCTCGGCCATGGTCCATGGCAAGACGATGGGGGTCTATCCTGCGGCCAAGGCGCTGCTTTCGGCCGTGTATGAAGGGGCGCTGGTGCCGTTTGACGTGGCGCTGAAGATCGAGGCGCGCTGGTTTACTTCGGTTCTGATGAACCCGTCGTCGGGCGCCATGATCCGAAGCCTGTTCATCAACAAGGAAGCGCTGGAAAAAGGCGCCAACCGCCCGGCCGCCGCTGACCAGACAGTCAAGACCGTGGGGGTTCTGGGGGCCGGCATGATGGGTGCAGGCATCGCCTATGTCAGTGCCAATGCCGGCATCAACGTGGTGCTGATCGATGCAGCGCAGGAAAGCGCCGACCGCGGCAAAGCCCACGCCGAAAGCCTGCTTGAAAAAGGCGTGCAGCGCCGCAAGGTCACGCCGGAAAAGAAGGCCGAGGTGTTGGCCCGCATCACCGCCACCACCGATTATGCGGCCCTTGCCGGTTGCGACCTGATTGTCGAGGCGGTGTTCGAGGATCCCAAGGTCAAGGCCGAGGTCACCGCAAGAACCGAAGCCGTCATCCCGGCAGATGCCATTTTTGCCTCTAACACCTCGACCCTGCCGATCTCTGGCCTGGCCAAGGCCAGCACGCGGCCTGATCAGTTCATCGGCATCCATTTCTTCAGCCCGGTCGACAAGATGAACCTTGTCGAAATCATCCGGGGCAAGGCGACCGGCGATGTCGCCGTCGCCAAGGCGCTTGATTTCGTGCGGCAGCTGCGAAAGACCCCGATTGTGGTGAATGACGCACGGTTCTTTTATGCGAACCGTTGCATCATCCCTTACATCAACGAAGGCATCCGCATGGTGGCCGAAGGCGTGGAACCCGCGCTGATCGAGAATGCCGCGAAATTGGTGGGCATGCCGCTTGGCCCGCTGCAACTGGTCGACGAAACCTCGATTGACCTTGGAGTGAAAATCGCCAAGGCAACCAAGGCCGCGATGGGTGACGCCTATCCGGATGGTGCGGTTGATGCGGTCCTGTTCGCCATGGCCGATGCCGGCCGTCTTGGCAAAAAGGCAAATGCCGGGTTCTACAGCTATGACGCAACGGGCAAGCGTGAGGGCCTGTGGGAAGGTCTGGAAAAGGCCCATCCTATTGCCGCGGCGCAGCCAGACCTTGGCACGGTCCAGCACCGCCTGCTGATGGCGCAGGTGCTTGAGGCGGTGCGGGCGCTGGAAGAAGGCGTGCTGACAGACATTCGTGAAGGCGACGTGGGGGCGATCCTTGGCTGGGGCTTTGCGCCGTGGTCGGGTGGGCCTTTCAGCTGGCTTGACATGATCGGCGCGGCCAAGGCGGTTGAGATTTGCGATGGCCTGACCGCGCAATTCGGCCCGCGTTTCCAGACGCCCGGGCTGCTGCGTGAAATGGCCGTGCAGGGCCAGACCTTTTATGGGCGGTTCGGGGTGGCGAAAGCGGCCTGATGAACTGGGTAGGATGGGCCGTTTTGCCCATCCTACTGATCCGGATCGAACCTGTATCCGAACCGCGCGATATCCTCTGCACAAAGCGCCGCAACAAGGGCGGCATCAGCGTCGGTATAGAACCTGCGCCAGTCGCGATGCCGCCCGCTTTCATTCAGGCGGGCCAGTGGTGTGACCCGAAATCCCAGATGCGCCTCGAATGGCGCAAGATCAGCCTCCAGATGCTCCAGCCGTGCATAAAGCCGCGCCTGTTCAACACCCTCGGCATCCCGCATGTAGGCCCCATAGGGCCATAACCGCAAACCCGTCTGTGTGTGAGGATGGCGAAGAAACCCGCTGAAATCATGTGACTTGGCCAGCCCTACCGCCGCATGCGCAAAGGTTTGTCCACGCAGCCAGTGATAATAGCTGACCATCCGGTCCCAGGGGTTGCGCACAAGGGTGAGGGTGAAAAAGCCCTCGACCTCTGCCGCAGTGACCAAACCGGCAATATCCGCAAGGGTGCTGTGCTTCCACAGCCGCCCCGCCGCCCTGACCCCGGAAAGCCGCCCCTTGCGCGCCCGCGCCTTCGGGGTGTCGCCGATCAGGATGTCATCCGCTTTTGCCCGCTGTTCCAACGCAAGGGACAGGGCCGTGCCCCCCGTTTTCGGGATGTGCACGAAGATGAATTTGCGGCCGCGCGAAATGATCATGGTCGCTGACCCGAACCCGCAAAAGGGGACGCGGGGGGGCTAGACACGGTTCGGCAAGGGCCGCCCCTCCAGATGGGCGATCAGATTGTCGACCGCCATCATTCCCATTGCCTCGCGCACCTCGAGTGCGGCTGTGCCCAGATGCGGCAGCAAAGTCACGTTTTCCATCGCCATCAGCGCCGATGGCACCACGGGTTCATGTTCATAGACATCAAGACCAGCACCAGCGATCTGCCCCGCTTGCAGCGCCGCAATCAATGCCGCCTCATCCACCACATCCCCACGGGAAATGTTGATGAAAAACCCGGTTTTCTGCATATGCGCCAGTGCCTTGGCGTCGATCAGATGCCGGGTTGCAGGCCCACCCGGCACCGCCACCACCACAAAATCTGCCGCCATCGCCGTGCCAAAATCAACCTGCGCTGCGGGAAAATCGGGTGTCACCGCTGACCGGTTGAAAAACCGCACCGGCATGCCAAAGCCGAAATGACAGCGCTGCGCGATCGCCTTGCCAATCCGCCCCATGCCGATGATCCCCACCGAACGCCCTGTGACATGGGTTCCCAGCAATTGCGTCGGACCCCAGCCTTCCCATCGGCCAGCGCGCAGCAGACGTTCGCCCTCACCGGCCCGGCGTGCCGTGGACAGGATCAGCGTCAGGGCAATATCGGCGGTGGCATCGGTCACCGCACCCGGCGTGTTTGTCACCTCGACCCCGGCCGCCCGTGCTGCCATGGCGTCGATATGGTTGAAGCCGACACCGAAATTCGCCAGCAGCCGGGCGCGTGGGGCTGGCACATCGGCAAAGACATCTGCCTGAAAACGGTCACCCAGCGTTGGCAGCACAACATCGAAATCGCGCAGCGCCTGCCGCAGTTCTGACGCGCTTAAGGGGTGGTGATCATCGCGCAACATGACATCAAAGCGCGCTTGCGCGGCTTCGACCACACGATAGGGCAGTTTGCGGGTGATCAGCAGACGTGGTTTCAAAACAGTTTTCCTCCGTTTGGCACCGCTTGGCCCGGCCCGATCAGCACAACCTCGCCCGTCGGGTCCGGCACACCCAGGATCAGCACCTCGCTGATCATCTTGCCGATCTGCCGGGGTGGAAAATTGACCACGCCCAACACCTGCCGCCCGACCAGCGCCGCGGGTGTGTAATGCGCCGTGATCTGGGCGGATGAACGTTTTTCGCCAATGTCCCCCCCGAAATCGACCCACAGCTTGATCGCGGGTTTGCGCGCCTCGGGGTAGGGTTCGGCACGGGTGATCGTGCCGACACGGATATCCACGGCGGCGAAATCATCATAGGTGATCATGCGCCAAGTTCCCTTCCCCGGTCGGCTGCGGCCTTGACGGCACGCCGCATCAGCGCCGGAAATCCGGTTTCCGCATCCATCAGCACAGCCAGCCCTGCAGCCGTCGTTCCCTTGTGCGAGGTGACGCTTTCGCGCAGGTCTGCGGCCGACAGCGGAGAGCGCAGCAGCATCTCGCCCGCGCCCGAAAGCGTCGCCCGCGCCAGGGCCATTGCCAGTTCGGCAGACAGGCCTTCGGCTTCGCCCGCCGCTGCCAGCGCCTCGACCAGATGGAACACATATCCGGGGCCCGAGCCGGAAACCGCCGTCACCGCGTCCATCTGATCCTCGGCCGCCAGCCGCACCACCTGACCGACCGCCGCCAGCAGCCGCGTGGCAAGGTCAAGATCGGCCGCAGACACCGCAGCATTGCCGATGATCGCCGTCACCCCGCGCCCGACAGCGGCAGGAATGTTCGGCATCGCCCGCACGACACGGGCCGC
>JALOSO010000090.1 GCA_025458385.1 Paracoccaceae bacterium
ACGGCACCAAGGCTGGCCTGCAGCCCCTGCGTGCGCGCCTGTGCCACCGCCTGTGCCACGCCTTGTTGCAGGGCCCAAGTGCCCAGGGCCCAATACCCCGACCACAGCAGCGCCAGCACCACCGCCCCGCCTGCCAGCCTGCGCATCTTGACACCCCTTGCACCTTGCCAAGGTTGCTATGTAATCGGATGCTGGGCAGAGGGCCAGTGATGCAGACACCGCTTTGGATCTTTGGATACGGATCGCTGATCTGGGATCCCTGCTTTGCCTTTGATGACCGGCAGATCGCCACCCTGCCCGGTTGGCAACGCAGCTTTTGCATGTGGTCTTTGCATTATCGCGGCACGGCGGAACAGCCGGGGCTGGTGCTGGCCTTGGACCGGAACCCAGAGGCAAGCTGTGCCGGTGTCGCCTTTCGCATCCCCGCCGGGGCCGAGCCGGAAACGATTGCCGCCCTGCGTGCGCGCGAGCTGATCTCTTATGCCTATCTGGAGGCCGAAGTGACCCTGCGCCTTGCCAGCGGGGCGGCCGTGCAGGCGCTGACCTATGTGATCAACCGCGACCATCCGCAATACACCGGGCCGATGCCCCCGGAAGAACAGGCGCAGATCATCGCCGCGCGGGGAGGGGTGCGCGGGCCGAACCGGGATTACCTGTTCGCCACCGCCGCACACCTGACGCAGCTGGGCCTTGCCGACCCGGCGATTGACGCGCTGGCCGCACGTGTGCGTGCCTTGCCATAACCTGACTTGGCAGATGCCTGCGGCCTGCTACACTGCAGCCCAGATAAAAAGGCAAAAAGGCATGAGGCAAGTGATCGACCGCCCCAAGGCAGAGACAGCCATGACCTTTAGCCAACCGATCCGCCAGATCGTGACGATGATGCTGATTACGGCCCTCGTCATCGTTGGTGCATGGGCCATCCATGATCAGGTTGCCGCCATCGTGCGCACCAATCCACTGTTGAACGGGCTGATCGGACTGGTCTTTCTGTTCGGCATTGCCACCTGTTTCTGGCAGGTGCTGATCCTGATGCAGTCGGTCAGCTGGATCGAGGATTTCGCCCGCGCCCGCCCGGGGCATGAGGCGATTGCCCCGCCATCGCTGCTTGCCCCGCTTGCCTCTTTGCTGCGGTCGCGCCGGGGGGCGACGATTTCGTCGTCTTCATCGCGGTCCATACAGGAATCGGTGGAAAGCCGGATCGAGGAAAGCCGCGATATCACGCGCTATCTGATCAACCTGCTGGTGTTCCTTGGGCTACTTGGCACCTTCTGGGGGCTGGCCACAACGGTGCCTGCCGTTGTGGAAACCATCCGGTCCCTTGCGCCCGCAGAAGGCGAAAGCGGCCTTGATGTGTTCGGCAAGCTGATGACAGGGCTGGAATCGCAACTGGGCGGCATGGGCACGGCCTTTGCCTCCAGCCTGCTGGGGCTGGCCGGGTCACTGGTTGTTGGTCTGTTGGAGTTGTTTGCAGGCCACGGGCAAAACCGCTTTGTGCGCGAACTGGAAGAATGGTTGTCCTCGATCACGCGCCTTGGCTTTTCAGGTGAAGGGGAAGGTGGCGATACGGGGCAGTTGGGCCAGGTGCTGGAGGGGCTGTCGGCGCAAGTGGAACAGTTGCAGATGATTGCCAGTGATGCCGATGCCAGCCGGGTGATGATGGAGGAACGGCTGGGCGATCTGACAACGGCGATTGCGGCGCTGTCAGACCGGCTTTCGCAATTTGGCAATTCCGCTGCGCTTGACCGCATGGCCGCGGGGCAGGAACGTCTGCTGGCGGAACTCACGGGCGAAAACAGCAAGGCGGCCATTGACGCCGAAAGCCGCATGCGCCTGCGGTCGATCGACGTGCAACTGCTGCGCATTCTGGAAGAGATGGCGGCCGGGCGCGAAGAAAGCCTGGCAGACCTGCGGGCCGATCTTTCGGCGCTGACGGCGGCCATCCGGCAGAACAACCGCATGACCACCGGGCGCGGCTGACATGGCACTGCGGGGGCGCAGGGATTCATCGCTGATCTGGCCGGGCTTTGTGGATGCGGTCACGACGCTGTTGATGGTGCTGATGTTCGTGCTGACGATTTTCACGGTCATGCAATCGGTGTTGCGCGACACAATCACCACGCAGGATAACGAGCTGTCTTCGCTGACAGCACAGGTGGCGCAACTGGCCGAGGCCCTGGGGTTAGAGCAGGTGCGGGCGGATGGGCTGGAGGCCGAGGTGGGTTCGCTCCGGTCAAGCCTGACGGCAGCAGAGGCGGATGCCGATGCGAAGACGGCCGAGATTGCAGGGCTGACGGGGGTCTTGGCAGCGCGTGAGGGGGAGCTTGCGGATGCGCGCGGGCGGATCGCATCGTTTGAGGCGCAGGTGGCGACGCTGCTGGCGGAACGCGATGCGGCACGGGGGGATGTGGGGCGGCTGACGGCCTCGGTCAGCGCGTTGGAAGATGCGCAGGCGCGGCTGATTTCGGAACAAGAGGCGCTGCAACTGGCGCTGGCACAAGCGCGGGACGAGATTGACGCAGGGGCCGAGGCGGCACGTCTGGCGGCCGCACGGCGCGCGGCGCTGGAGGCGCTGATCGCGGATTTGCGGAACCGGAATACGGCAACGGAAGGCGCGTTGGCGGCAGCAGAGGCGGAACTGACCACAGCCGAGGCCGAGGCCTTGGCGGATCAGGCGGCGCTGGCAGCGCTGCAGGAACGGCTGAAGGGGTCGGATACGGAACTGACGGCGATGACGCTGGCCTTGGAAGAACAGCGCAAACGGGCAGAGGAAACGCTGACTTTGCTGGCAGCGGCGCAGACGGAAGCGGCCTTGGCCGCGACCGAGGGGGACCGGGACGCAGCCTTGCTGGCAACAGCGCAGGCCGCACTGTCGGCGGAACAGGAAAAGGCACTGGCGGCCCAGCGCAGCATGGCCTTGCTGAACGAACAGATCGCGACACTGCGGGCACAGCTGGGCGAATTGCAGGGCTTGCTGGATGCAAGTGCCGCGCGGGATGCGGCGGCGAATGTGCAGCTGGATGCCTTGGGCAGCCAGTTGAACGCGGCACTGGCACAGGTGGCGGCGGAACAAAAGCGGCGGGCTGATCTGGAAGAGGCAGAACGGTTGCGGCTGGAGGCCGAGGCTGCTGACCTTGCGAAATTCCGGTCGGAATTCTTTGGTCAGCTCAGCGCGCTGCTGGACGGGCGCGAAGGCGTGCGGGTGGTGGGTGACCGGTTCGTGTTTTCCAGTGAGGTCCTGTTTACAGCCGGATCGGCTGATCTGGCACCAGAGGGGCGGGAACAGATTGCAGGTGTGGTGGCAATCTTGAACGACATCGCCGGGCAAATCCCGCCCGAAATTGACTGGATCATCCGGGTGGACGGGCATACCGACGCGATCCCGCTATCCGGCGCGGGGGCCTTCGCGGACAACTGGGAACTGAGCCAGGCCCGGGCGCTGTCGGTGGTGCGGTTCATGCAGGACGAATTGGGATTTCCGCCCAGCCGCATGGCGGCAACGGGGTTTGGCGAATATCGTCCGGTGGCCGAGGGGGCGAGTGCGGCAGCCTTGGCCGCGAACCGGCGGATCGAGTTGAAGCTGACGGAACGCTAGGTGCGGGGCGCCTCCCCTCCCCCCCCCGTGGGGAGGGGATGGGGGTGGGGGGGCCCGGCAAGCCATTCCAACAGGGCCCTTCTGGCCAGCCCCCCCTCCCTCTCCCTCCCCCACAAGGGGGGGAGGGAAGCGCCATGTGCCACAGGGCAATGTGCGCAAGACAGGCGCGACAATCCGTGCTACCCTACCGCCTGACGATCTACGCCTGCACGTTTTGTCACTGGTCCCTGTGCCGGAAGACGTTGCGAGATCCGGCTTTGGGCCCCGAAACCCAAAGGATCAAACATGGCCAGAACCATTGGAAACCCGCTATCCTGGGCCGCTGCGGCCGTCAGTGCGCCGTTCAGCACAAATCGCCCGGCCCGCGCCTTTTCCCAAGAGGTGCGGACGCGGCCTTTGACGACGGCCGATTTGCGGCAGGCGCTGCGCCGGGGCTGGGATGACGTCATGCATTTCCGGTCGGATGTGGTGTTTGCCTGCCTGCTGTATCCGGTGATCGGCGGGCTGCTGATTGCAAT
This sequence comes from Paracoccaceae bacterium, assembly GCA_025458385.1. GTDB lineage: Bacteria > Pseudomonadota > Alphaproteobacteria > Rhodobacterales > Rhodobacteraceae > JAAFHS01. The sequence goes on from JALOSO010000090.1 coordinate 4,114, forward strand.
GGCCTTGCAGGGCAACCTGATCCAGCTTTTGTTCCCGACGATTGCCGGCTTTGCGCTGGCCGGGCCGGTGGCGGCGATTGGCCTTTATGAGATGAGCCGTCAGCGCGCGGGTGGCGCAACGGTCGGCTGGACGGCCCTGTTCGATGTCATGAAAAGCCCGCGGTTTGGCGGGATCGTGACCCTGGCGCTGTTTCATCTGGTAGTCTTTCTGGTCTGGATCATGACGGCCAACCTGATCTTCAAGCTGACGCTGGGCACGGCTGACCCGGCCATCACGGGCTTTGTGGCGCAGGTGCTGACCACGCCCGCCGGCTGGGCCTTGGCGGTGATCGGCACGGGCGTGGGCTTTCTGTTCGCGGTTGCCGTGCTGGCGATCAGCGTGGTGTCGTTCCCGATGATGCTGGACCGCGATGTGACCCTGCCTGTGGCGGTAGCAACGTCGGTGCGGCTGGCGCGCGCGAACCCGGTGGTGATTGGCACCTGGGGCGCGATTGTTGCGGGGCTGCTGGTGCTGGGGTCGCTGCCCGCGCTGATCGGGCTGGTGATCGTGCTGCCGCTGCTGGGGCATGCGACATGGCATCTGTACCGCGCGGCGATTGCCTGACCGGTCTGGCAGCGCCCGCCGGGCAAGTCTGGCGTCAGGGGCCGACCATGACGGTGATCGTCTGCGACGACAACTGATCTGCACCGCGCATCAAGCGCACATCCCCCTGGTAAGGGCCGGGGGGCCAGCCTTCGGTCCTCAGCCTGCGCCCCACAGCGCGAAAGGCAAGCGCCTGCGTCCGGTCAAGTGCCACGCGGTCTGTCAGCACATCGCCTGCCGGGCCGGTCAGCGTAAAGATCAGCGCGTCACCGGCCTGCGGGCCAAAGAAATAGGCCCAGATCACAAGCGCGGGGGCGGTGGGCGGCAGATCGGGGGAAGGCAGGCCAGCCTTGATCGCGTCATAGGCGGGAACCGCGTCGGTTATCCCCACAGCCAACAGACCGCCCGGGGCATAGGTGATGTCATCGGCCCAAACATCATCATCCGCGGCCCCGCAGGTGCCAATGTCAGTATCGGGCGCGAAGGGATCAACTTCTTTGCCATCGCGGCGCAAGGTCAGGTGCAGATGCGGAAAGTCGGCCTGCCCAGACTGGCCGATCAGGCCCAGGGCGGTGCCGGTTTGCACCACGTCCCCTGCGGCCACGCTGACCGACCCTTGCCGCAGGTGGCAATACTGGGTCTGCCAGCCTTGCCCGTGATCGATCACGACGCCATTGCCGCATTCCTTGCCCGGCGTGGCGGGGGCAAAGTCCGGCTCTCCATCGCGCACGCCTGTGACGGTGCCGGGGGCCGCAGCCAGCACAGCCACCCCCGCCGCCATGGCCGCGCGGGTGGGCAGGGCGAAATCCGTGCCGTCATGGCCATCATAGGACAGCGTACCGCAGGTAAAATCACGTGCGCCGACGGTTTCGTCGCGGTCAAAGAACTGCTGGATGTAGCAGGTCTGGCCAAGCGTGCAGTCCACCGGCTGGGCCAAATCAAAGGCCCCCGCCGGGTGGGCGAGGGCCAGTGTCAGGCTTGCCGCAAGGCGGATCATTCCGCCGTAAGCAGTGGTGGCTTTGTCCGTGTGATCGCGGGCTTGGCAGGTTCTTCGATATCCAGCACGATGGCATCATCACGCACGACCACACGCACCACGCCGCCCTTCATCAGCTTGCCGAACAGCAGTTCTTCGGCCAGCGGTTTCTTGATGTGTTCCTGAATGACGCGGCCCAGCGGACGCGCGCCCATCTTGTCATCATAGCCCTTGTCGCCCAGCCAAAACGCGGCCTCAGGCGAAAGTTCGATATGCACGTTGCGGTCCATCAACTGGGCCTCAAGCTGCAACACGAACTTTTCCACCACCTGCAGGATGATTTCCTTACCCAAGGGCGCAAAGCTGATCACCGCATCCAGACGGTTGCGGAATTCCGGCGTGAAGGTGCGTTCGATGGCGGCCGTATCTTCGCCCGTGCGCTTTTCACGGCCAAAACCGATGGCGGATTTTGCCATGTCCGATGCGCCCGCGTTGCTGGTCATGATCAGGATGACATTGCGGAAATCCACCGACCGGCCGTTATGATCGGTCAGCTTGCCGTGGTCCATGACCTGCAGCAGGATGTTGTAGACATCCGGGTGCGCCTTTTCCATCTCGTCCAGCAGCAGCACGCAATGCGGGTGCTGATCCACGCCGTCCGTCAGCATGCCGCCCTGATCAAAGCCGACATAGCCGGGCGGCGCGCCGATCAGCCGCGATACCGCGTGCTTTTCCATGTATTCCGACATGTCAAAGCGCAGCAGTTCCACGCCGAGGGAAGAGGCAAGTTGCTTGGCCACCTCGGTCTTGCCCACACCGGTTGGCCCGGCGAACAGGTAGTTGCCGATGGGCTTTTCCGGTTCACGCAGGCCCGCGCGCGCCAGTTTGATGGCCGAACACAGCGCCTCAACGGCCTTGTCCTGCCCGAACACCACGCGTTTCAGCGTTCTCTCAAGGTCGCGCAGCGTTTCGGCATCGTCCTTGCTGACCGTTTTCGGCGGGATGCGGGCGATCTTGGCCACCACGGCCTCGATCTCCTTGATCCCAAGGGTCTTGCGGCGCTTGCTGTCCGGCAGCAGATGCTGGGCCGCGCCCGCCTCATCAATCACGTCAATCGCCGAATCCGGCAGTTTGCGGTCATGGATATAACGCGCAGCCAGTTCGACGGCAGACTTGATCGCGTCCGACGTATAGCGCAGATCGTGGTGTTCCTCGAACGACGGCTTGAGGCCCATCAGGATCTTGATCGCATCGGGCACGGATGGTTCGTTCACGTCAATCTTCTGGAACCGGCGCGACAGCGCGCGGTCCTTTTCAAAGTGCTGACGGAATTCCTTGTAGGTGGTCGATCCCATGCAGCGCAGCTTGCCGCCCTGCAGCGCGGGTTTCAGCAGGTTCGATGCATCCATCGCCCCGCCGGACGTGGCCCCGGCCCCGATCACCGTGTGAATTTCGTCAATGAACAGGATCGCATCCGGGTGATCTTCCATTTCCTTGACGACCGCCTTCAGGCGTTCTTCAAAATCCCCGCGATAGCGCGTGCCTGCCAGAAGTGCGCCCATATCAAGGCTGTAGATCGTGGCGCCGGACAGCACCTCGGGTGTTTCGCCATTGATGATCTTGCGCGCCAGCCCCTCGGCAATCGCCGTCTTGCCGACGCCCGGATCGCCCACCAGCAGCGGGTTGTTCTTGCGGCGGCGGCACAGCACCTGAATGGCGCGCTCCACCTCCATCTCGCGGCCGATCAGCGGGTCAACGTCGCCCTTGCGCGCCTTGGTGTTCAGATCAACGCAGTATTTCGACAGCGCGGATTCCTTCGCCTCGCCCGCTTCGGCCTTTGGCGTTTCCTGCTGGTCTTCTGCACCCGTCACAGGGCGGCTTTCGCCATAGGAAGGATCCTTGGCCACGCCATGCGCGATGAAATTCACCGCATCATAGCGCGTCATGTCCTGTTCCTGCAGGAAATAGGCTGCGTTGCTTTCACGTTCGGCAAAAATCGCGACCAGCACATTTGCGCCCGTCACCTCATTCCGGCCGGAAGACTGCACATGGATCGCCGCGCGCTGGATCACGCGCTGGAAGGCCGCTGTCGGCACCGCCTCTGACCCTTCGACCTCGGTCACCAGTGTCGACAGATCATCATCGATGAATTCGACAAGGGTTTTCTTCAGGTCGTCAAGATTGACCGAACATGCCTTCATCACGCGGGCTGCGTCAGGCTCTTCGATCAGGGCCAGCAGCAGATGCTCTAGCGTGGCAAGTTCGTGGCGGCGTGCATTCGCCAGCGCAAGGGCGCCGTGGATGGCCTGCTCGAGTGTCGTCGAAAAAGATGGCACGTTCGGTGCTCCTGTTTCTCAGGGTCGGGGAGGGGGCACGAGCGCCCTTGTCCAACCGTGGCCTCATAACGCTTAAGGTTCGGTTTTATTTCCGTGACTTCAAGCGATTTCTGGCCTGCATTTCGGTTTCGTGTTCCTTTGTCGTGAAATGTGAACGGGGGAACACGGTCTTTGCTTAGAACCTGTCCTTGCGCGCCCTGATCTCGGCAAAAACAGCTGTATCCGCGGCATTTGGCAGGCCAACGGCAGCTTTCAGGGCGGGAAGGTGCGCGCGCAGATACGGGTTCGTTGCGCGTTCGTCCGACAGGCGCGAAGGGACGGTTGGCAGGCCTTTCGCACGCATGGCCGTTATCCCCTCGATCCTTGAAATAAGCGCGGGATTGGCCGCTTCAAGGGTTGCGGCAAAACGGGCATTGCCGGCCGTGTATTCATGGCCCGAACAGACCCAGGGATCACCCGGCAATGCGGCCAGCTTCATCAAGCTGGCGTAGGCCACATCAGGCGTGCCTTCGAACAGGCGGCCACAGCCAAGGGCCATCAGGCTGTCGGCTGTGAACACCAGATCGGATGCCGGAAAGTGAAAGGCGATATGCCCCATCGAATGCCCCGAGACATCGAGGATATGGCAGGCCTCGCCCCCGATCACGACGGTATCACCTTCGCCAACCGCATGGTCCAGCGGCGGAAGGCGGTGCGCATCGGCCCGGGCCCCGGTGACCTTTGCCCCGGTTGCCGCGACGATTTCCGCCGTGCCCTGAATGTGATCATCATGGTGGTGGGTGATCAGAATGTGGTGCAAAGCCCAGTTGCGGGTCTGCAAGGCCGCAAGGATCGGCGCAGCTTCCGGCACATCGACCAAGGCCGTCTCACCCGTTGCCGCATTATGGACCAGATAGGCATAGTTATCCGTCAGGCAAGGAATGGTGACAAGGTCGAGGGCCATGGCGTTTGTCCGATCTGCAGGTATGCTCGGGCGTAACTTGGGGCGGATAAGGCGGAACCGCAATGCACCTTGATGTGCTGGACCTGCGCAATTTCTATTATCGCACGCAACTGGGCCGGGTCGCCCAGCGTGCCGTCCGCGATCAGGTGGTACGCCTGTGGCCTACGGCGCAGTCACAGGGGATGACTGTCGCAGGCTTTGGCTTTGCGGTGCCCCTGCTGCGGCCCTATCTGGAACCTGCACGGCGGGTGATCGGCCTGATGCCCGGGCCACAGGGGGTGATGCCCTGGCCCGCGGGCATGGCCAACGTCAGCGTGCTGTGCGAAGACCATGTCTGGCCGCTGGCAACGGGGTTTGTCGACCGGCTGATGCTGATGCATGGTCTGGAAACCAGCGACGATCCCGGGGCCGTTCTGGACGAGGCCTATCGCGTGCTGGGGCCGGGGGGGCGCGTCCTCTTCATTGTTCCGCATCGCACGGGGCTGTGGTCACGCCGGGATGGCACGCCTTTCGGGTTTGGCAGGCCCTATTCGCTGGCGCAGCTCGAGGCGCAGCTGAAGCGTCACGACTTCACGCCAGAGCGTAATCTTTCCGTGCTGTTCGGCCCGCCCTCGGCCACGCGGTTCTGGCTGCGCACGGCGGATTTCTGGGAAAGGGTCGGGCGCGCGGCCCCCTGGCTGGCGGGCGGGGTGCTGATGGTCGAGGCCTCAAAACAGGTCTATGCGCCGACACGGGGGGGGTTGGGCGCTGTGGTGCGCAAACCGCTGAAGGTGCTGGAGGGCGTGGTGCGACCCGCGCCGGTGCCAGAAGGATAAGGGGGGTATCTTTTGCACACCAATGCGGCGGCGGGGGCGGTGACGCGACTGGTTGATCTGGGGGTGCCGGAGTTTTTGGTGCTGGATGTGTTGCGTGGGGTGCTGGGGCAGGAGTTGGTGATGGGGCCGCATGGGGCCTGTGGCGTGGCTGGCTGTGCGGGGTGCGGGCAGACGGGCGTGGGGGAGCGGCGGCTGGCGGCGGAATTGTGGGTGGGGTGAGGGGGAGATCCCTCGTGGGGCCGATTTTGGGGTGAATGAAATCAGGGAGTTAAACCGGGCAAGTTCAGGGTTTGGTAAGGAATGGGGTCTGTTTATGCGTGAACACGATTGCGACTGCTCAATGATGCTAAAGTGTAGGGTCAGGACCCATTGATCTTGTGGACGCAGCCTGATTCATGCTCCGCAAGGAGACTGGATCATGAGCAACCTTTTCTGGCTGACCGACGCGCAGATGGCCCGTTTGCAGCCCTACTTTCCCAAGAGCCACGGCAAGCCTCGCGTCGATGACCGGCGGGTATTGATCGGCATAATCTTCATCAGTCGCAATGGGTTGAGGTGGTGTGATGCGCCGAAGGAATACGGCCCGCCGAAGACCCTCTACAACCGTTGGAAGCGGTGGAGCGACAAGGGTGTCTTCGCCCGGATGATGGATGGCCTGGCTGCCGAAGCGGCCGTGCCGAAGACGGTGATGATCGACGCGACTTATCTCAAGGCACACCGCACGGCGACCAGCCTCCGGTCGAAAAAGGGGGGCCAGGCGACCAGAGGGGCCGTCTGATCGGTCGAACCAAAGGCGGCATGAACACGAAACTACATGCCGTCACCGACGCGGAAGGCCGCCCGATCCGCTTCTTCATGACCGCAGGCCAGGTCAGCGACTACACCGGTGCGGCGGCCCTGCTGGGCAGCCTGCCAAAGGCGGAGTGGCTGCTGGCCGACCGGGGCTATGATGCCGACTGGTTCAGGGAAGCGTTGAAAGATAAGGGGATAAAGCCCTGCATCCCGGGCCGGAAGTCGCGCGGCAAGCCCATCAAGCATGACAAGCGCCGCT
>JALOSO010000323.1 GCA_025458385.1 Paracoccaceae bacterium
GAAAAGGCCATGCTCAGGCCGACATAGCCCAGATAAAGGAAGGGGGGATGAAAGGCGAGACCGGGGTCCTGCAGCAACGGGTTCAGGTCGCGCCCATCCATCGGCGGCACCTCCAGCCGGACGAAGGGGTTTGAGGTCAGCAGCATGAACAACAGAAAGGCCACGCCAATCGCGCCTTGCACGGCAATCACCCGTGCCTTCAGCGTGGCGGGCAGGTTCTGACCAAAGGCCGCCGCACAGGCGCCGAACAGGGCAAGGATCAGCACCCACAGCAGCAGCGACCCCTCATGATTGCCCCAGGTGCCGGCAATCTTGTACAGCATGGGTTTCAGGGTATGCGAATTGGCCACCACCACGGCCAGTGAAAAATCAGACACCATGAAGGCCTGCATCAGCGCCACAAAGGCAAAGCCCACAAGCAGCAGCTGCAGCATCGCCGCCGGGGCCGCAACCGCCATCCAGACCGGATTGCGCTGATAGGCCCCAACAAGCGGCACGATCGTCTGGATCACGGCGACAGCCAGCGCCATGATCAGTGCAAAATGGCCCAGTTCGACAATCATTCCGACCCCCTGCATGTCATGCTGCTGTTCTAGCGCGTCAGACCCCGCGCTGCCATGGCCGTTTTGTCACAAGGCCGCGCGCCGCCCCGCCTTGCGCGTTGACAGCAGCAGGTTGGTTTCCGACTGCGTCACACCGTCGATTTCGCGGATGCGAAAGATCATCTGGTCCAGATCCTCAAGCGTTTGTGCGCCAAGTTCGGCGATCAGATCCCACTTGCCGTTGGTCGAATGCACGGCCAGCACCGCCGGCAACCCGGTCAGCCGCGCCATGATGCGTTCGGCCCCCCGCCCTTCGATTGCGATCAGCATCAGTGCTCGGATCGGGGCGGCCTGCACATCGGCCCGTGTCACCACCGTAAAGCCCGCGATATCCCCCCGCGTTGCCAGACGCTCCATCCGCAGGCGCACGGTCGCCCGGCTTGACCCAAGCAGGGCTGCCAGTTCTGACAGGGTTGCCCGCCCATCGCGCCGCAGGGCCGCGATCAGACTGGTATCAAGATCATCCACTTTGCGCATGTCCTTTGCCATTTTGCGCAGATTACCACACAAATTGACAATTTCACTGCTGGAATTGTTCACGCTTTGCACAGAGCATGGCGCAAATTCAGGAAAGAAAACCGATGGCACATACCATTCTGATCGGCGCGCCGGTGGATACCGGGCAAAGGAACCCCGGCTGCATCATGGGGCCGGCGGCCTACCGTGTTGCGGGTCTGGGCAGCGCCATCCGCGATCTGGGCCACGGCGTTGCGGACTGGGGCGATGTGGCCCTGCCCACCCTTGCCGACCTGCACCATTCCAATGCAGCGATCCATCACCTGGCTGAGACCCTTGGCTGGACCGAGGTTCTGGCCGACCGGGTGGATGACGCGCTGGAACAGGGCGGACTGCCGATCATTCTGGGCGGTGATCATTCGCTGGCCCTGGGCTCCGTCTCTGGGGCGGCGGCCCATGCAAGGCGCGCGGGCCGCCCGTTGTTTCTGCTTTGGCTGGATGCGCATTCCGATTTTCACACCTTTGACACGACAACCAGCGGCAACCTGCATGGCACGCCTTTGGCCTATATTGCCGGTCGCAGCGGGTTTGACCCGTTTCCACCCTTTCCCGCCCCCGTGCCGGCTGACCGTATCTGCCTGTTCGGCATCCGGTCGGTTGACGCCGCCGAACATGCCGCCCTGCAACGCCACGACATCGCCATCAACGACATGCGCGTGCTGGACGAACAGGGCATCGTGGCCCCGCTGCGCACCTTTCTGAACCACGTCCGCGCGAATGGCGGCATGCTGCATGTGTCGCTGGATGTGGATTTCATGGACCCATCCGTTGCCCCCGCCGTTGGCACCACCGTGCCCGGCGGCACCACGCTGCGCGAGGCGCATCTGGTGATGGAACTGCTGCACGAAAGCGGGCTTGTCACCTCGCTCGACCTTGTGGAGCTCAACCCCTTCCTGGACGAACGCGGGCGCACGGCGCGGGTGATGGTTGATCTGGTCGCATCGCTGATGGGCCGCAAGGTCTTTGACCGCATGACACGGGGGCTGTGAATGTTGACGCCATCCAAGCAGGCCTTTGTGCCTTTTGTCAGCGTTGCCAACATGATGAAGCTTGTTCTTCATCTTGGTGTGGAACGCGTCATGGTCGATCTGGCGGCCGAGATCGAGGCCGATTTCCGCCGCTGGCCGCTATTTGACAAAACCCCGCGCGTGGCCAGCCACTCCGACATCGGCGTGATCGAATTGATGCCGACGTCAGATGGCGTGACCTACGGGTTCAAATATGTGAACGGTCACCCTGCGAACATGAAGCAGGGTTTGCAGACGGTCACGGCCTTTGGCCTGCTGGCCGATGTGGCAACTGGTTATCCCGTATTGCTGTCAGAAATGACAATTCTGACAGCCCTGCGCACTGCCGCGACCAGTGCAATGGCGGCCCGCTGGCTGGCCCCCAAGGGGGCGACAACGATGGCGCTGATCGGCAACGGGGCGCAGGCGGAATTTCAGGCGCTGGCATTTCACGCAATCTGCGGCATCACCGACATCCGCCTTTATGACATTGACCCCGCGGCCACGACGAAATGCATGCGCAACCTTGCCGGCCAGAACCTGCGCCTTGTGCCCTGCGCCACGCCGGACGAGGCGATCCTTGGGGCGCAGATCATCACAACTGTCACGGCAGACAAGACGAATGCGACCATCCTGACGGATAACATGGTCGGCAGCGGCGTACATATCAACGCCGTCGGGGGCGATTGCCCCGGCAAGACCGAATTGCATGCCGATATCCTGCGGCGGTCCGGCATCTTTGTCGAATACCCGCCGCA
>JALOSO010000091.1 GCA_025458385.1 Paracoccaceae bacterium
GCGCGCCAACGGTTCGGCCTGGCCAGGGCCGCCGGGCATTTGCCCGCCGGTGATTGGCGGCTGGAGGGTGCCTTGACCGCCGATCAGGCGAACGAGGCCGCCCTTGGCTGGCTGCTGGGGTCTTACGCCTTTACGCGCTATCGCCCCGGCAAACCCGACAAGGCCGGGGCCCGTCTGGTCGCCCCACCCGGCGTGGATGGCGCGCGGCTGGAAATCATGGCAGCAGCAGAGTTCCTGACCCGCGATCTGATCAACACACCTGCCGCGGACATGGGCCCGCAAGAACTGCAGCAGGCCTTCATGGCAGTTGCCGCGCAGTTCGGCGCGACAACCGAAGTCGTCATCGGTGATGATCTGCTGGCGCAGAATTTTCCCATGGTGCATGCCGTTGGACGTGCCGCTGCCCGTGCGCCGCGCATCATGCGCATGACATGGGGCGCCACCGGGCCTGCGATCACGCTGGTGGGCAAGGGTGTGTGCTTTGATACCGGCGGGCTTGATCTGAAACCTTCTGCCGGCATGCTGCTGATGAAAAAGGACATGGGCGGGGCGGCCACGGTGCTGGGCACGGCGCAGATGATCATGGCGCTGAACCTGCCAGTGCGCCTGCAGGTCATCGTGCCCGCTGTCGAAAATGCGGTCAGTGGCAATGCCATGCGCCCGCGCGATATCCTGACAAGCCGCAAGGGCCTGACGGTTGAAATCAACAACACCGATGCCGAAGGGCGGCTGATCCTGGGTGACGCGCTGGCCTGGGCGGATGAGGGCAAGCCCGATCTGGTCATCTCGATGGCCACGCTGACGGGCGCGGCACGGGTGGCCGTCGGGCCTGACCTTGCGCCGTTCTTCACCGATGAAGATGGTCTTGCACAGCGCCTTCAGGATGCAGCGACCGCCGGCTTTGATCCGGTCTGGCGGCTGCCGTTCTGGGCAGCCTACGAACCGCTGATCGAGCCGGGCATCGCTGATCTGGACAATGCGCCTTCGGGCGGGTTTGCTGGGGCGATCACGGCGGCGTTGTTTCTGCGCCGCTTTGTCGGGGCGCCCTACATGCATTTCGACATCTTCGGTCATCAGCCATCGGATGCGCCCGGTCGGCCAAAGGGTGGTGTCGGGCAGGCGGCCCGCGCCGTGCTGGGCCTGATCGAGGGCCTTGCGCATGGCTGATGCGCGCGTCACGCCGCATTCGGGCCGCATCGCACTTGAACACTTGCGCGGCGAGGTGACGGCCGAGGCCTATGTGCCGGGCGAGGCCTGCCGGGTGGTGGTGCCGATGGCCGACCTTGCGGCAAGCCCCGGTGGCGCACTGGAACGCCAGCTGCCTTGGGGCACGGGCTTTACGGTGGTGGACCGCGCGCGGGCTTGGGTCTTTGGCCAGTCTGACCGGGGGGGCTATTGCGGCTGGCTGCGCGAAGGCGCGGTGGATCAGGCGGCGGTGCCCACGCATTGGGTACATGTGCTTGCCACCCATGCCTACCCCGAACCGCGTGTGCAGGCCGCACCTGCCATGTGGTTGTCACACGGATCACGCGTCGCGGTGGGCGGGGTGCAGGGAACTTGGGCCATGACAGATGCAGGGTTCATCCCGGCGCGGCATCTGCGGGCCGTTGGGGATTGGGAGGGTGATGCAGTTGCCGTGGCCGAACGGTTTCTTGGCGTGCCCTACCTTTGGGGCGGCAATGGCGCGGCGGGCCTTGATTGTTCGGGCCTTGTGCAGGCGGCGCTGATGGCCTGCGGGCTGGATTGCCCCGGCGACAGCGATCAGCAACGCAGTTTGGGCGCAGAGGTGACGGATGCGCCGCGCAGGGGTGATCTGATGTTCTGGAAAGGGCATGTGGCCTTGGTCGCAGGGCCCGATCAGATCATCCATGCCAATGGGCATTCCATGAGCGTGGCATATGAAGGACTGACAGCAGCCGTGGCGCGGATAGCGGCGGAGGGTACGCCCCTGCTGATGCGGCGGCGTTTGGGCTGACGCGAATTTTCGTCGAAAATTCGTGGCCCCCTGAAACGATTTTTCGACGAAAAATCGTGGCTCTATTCCACTGGGCGGATGAACCTTGCCTCCAGCACGCGCAGAACGGCGGCCAGATCATGCCCGCGCCGCAAGGTTTGGCCATTCATGCCGACAACCGCATACATCCCCTGCTTGCCCCGCAGTTTCGGGCGCTTTTCAATGCGATAGAGCGGGTTTTCCGCTGTGCGGCGAAAAACCGAGAACACGGCCATGTCGCGCAACGTCGACAACCCGTAATCGCGCCATTCGCCAAGGGCCACCATGCGGCCATACACCGTCAGAATGGCCGAAAGCTCGCGCCGGTCAAAGCAGACCTGTTCGTGCAAGGCGGGCGCAAAGGGGATCGGGGGCTGTGCCGTCATGACACAAGATTACGCTTCAAAAGCTGCAAATCAAGCCATGCAATTGCCCTTGGCCCATCACAGGGCTGCCGCAATCGCCGCCTAGCTTCCCAGACATGCGGGGTGTTCACCCGGCGGGAGGCGGCATCTTGCCCCCACCCAGTTCGCCGCCCGGCGGTCCCCGCTGCAAGGAAGGCCCCCGTTCAGGATGGACGGGGGCACTTTCTGATGCCTGTTTGCGATTACAGTGAAAACTGATCGCAAACGCCGATCACGTTACAGCAATCCAGCCGTCAGCTGCACATGCCCTGTCACCTTGCCCCGGCAATTCGGTGCTGTCGGCCCAAGGCGCCTTTGGGCCGCAGGATGCGCGGCTTCCAGCACGCCCAGATGGGTCAGCAGCCCGGTGATCACCGCCTCAGACGCCCTGGCGTTGCCATCGGCGATCTTGACTGCAATCCCGATGCCCCGTTTGGGCAGGATCGCCGTGTAAACCGCCTCGGCCCCGGTTTTCAGCGCAACAGGCTCGGACACGGCTTGCATCAGCTCGGTGCAGGCCCGCCCTTCGCCGGCCACCAGATCGGGATGCGCAAACATCGCGTCGCGCAGGCGCACCATCGCCTTGGCCCGCGCATCACCCGCCTCTGATGCCGCGGCAAAGGCGCCCATTGCCCGGCCCAGCCCGTGCAAGGTGCAGGCGTGGTTTGGCGCCGAACAACCGTCAATACCATAGCCGGGGCTTACCTCGCCCGTCACGTCGTTCGTCGCCTGCAGGATCGCTTGCTGCAAGGGGTGGTCGATCTCGGTATACTCTGGCCCGGCCTTCATCGCCTGCGTCTGCATCAGAAACCCGGTATGCTTGCCTGAACAGTTGTTGTGCAACTGACAGGGCCCCTCGGCAGACCGGATCACCCCATCCCGCGCCGCGCGGTCATAGGGTTCATGCGCGCCGCAGCGCAGGTCGGCCTCTGCCAGCCCCAGATCCTGCAGCCAGCGCGCCGCAAATTCCGTATGCACCCGCGCGCCCTGATGACTGGCACAGGCCAGCGCCAGATGCGCAGGCGACAGATCACGCGCGGTGCCGGATTCCACCAAAGGCAAGGCCTGGATCATCTTGCAGGACGAACGTGGGAAGATCACCGTGCCCGGGTCACCCCAGGCGCGCAGGATGTTGCCCTTGCCATCGCAGATGACGGCATGACCCCAATGCAGGCTTTCCAGCCTGTCTCCGCGGATCATCTCGACCATTGGTATGGCGTTTTGCATGGCATTCCCCCCTTCGAAAGCGTCACAGATGCGCGATTTTGTGCCCATGGGGCTTTCATCACCCCGGCTTTTTGCATTAGATGCCGTTATCGGGTAAAAGCGCCCCGTGCCACAACAAAAGCCGTGTGAAAAACCGGCGTGGCAGGTTCGGGGCCGGACGCATGCAGGAGGCGGGCAAGGCATGACATACGCAATCGGGCGCGGGGTGGCCGCCGCAGTGTTTGCCATGGCGATGGCACAGGGTGCAGCAGCGCAGGAAAGCACGAACAACGTCGCACAGCTGACGGATTGGAGCGTGTTTACCGATGGCGACCCGAAGGAATGCTGGGGCGTATCCGCGCCGAAAGAGTCATCCGCGCAGCGTGATGGCAACCCTGTTCAGGTCAGCCGCAGCGATATCCTGCTTTTCGTGACCTACCGTACCGGTGGCTCGCCTGCCGAGATTTCGTTTACCGGGGGCTATCCGTTTGCACCGGGGTCAACCGTGGCCCTGACGATCGGGACTGACAAGTTCGATCTGTTCACCGATGGCGAATGGGCCTGGCCGGCCTCGCCAGATGCAGATGCGGCCCTGTTGGCCGCGATGCGCAATGGCACGGATGCCACGCTGGTGGCGCGGTCGGCCCGCGGCAACGAAACGACGGACCGTTTCAGCCTGCGTGGCTTCACCGCGGCGAATGACGAGGCCAAGAAGCAGTGCCAGTAGGGGCGTTGCGGTCGTCTGCGCTGACGCCAAGGGTCATGGCAGATTTGGCAAGTGACAAGTCTGCCCGCGCCTGCCCCCTGCCCATTATTTGAGAAATTGGGGGCAGGTGCGGCAAGCGCACCCGCCGGGGCAGGCACGATCAGATTACCTACGCCTGAGTTGCGGACGCCCCCTTGGCCACATCGTTGCCCCACATCATTGCCCCACATCATTGCCGGTGTGACCAACGATACCGATGGTCGATGCACTGCATCGCCCATCAGATGGGTTCGAAGAACCCCCTCATATCACCTGATAATGCGCCTCAACCGTCACGCCGTTGTTGATGGGCAGCATATCCTGCGGGCAGGCCGACATCGCCACGATGCAATCCATTTCCGCCCGGAATGTCACGCTATCCCCCGGTTTGCACAGGCAATTGCCCCATTCCAGCGTGCCATCCTGCCGCCACGGAATGTTCATGAACAGGTTCAGACTGTCCGGCGTGAACCCGATCTGCACGCCAAGTGCCGCCAGCCCCGCATGCAGGTTATCGCGGCAGTTTTCGTGATAGGTGGTGCAGCCCAGTAGGCCATATCGCTCATTATCACAGGGCGCGATCAGCGTGTCATGCCGCCCCGGTGAGGCATCCTCGACCATCGTCAGAATCGCCCTGCGGCGATTGGTGATCATCTTGTCGCCCGCCACAGGATAAAGCCGCGTCCAGAAGGCGCGGCAATGCTCCATCCCCAAGTATTCGCGCGGATCAAAGGCGTTGAAGGCCCAGAAATCCACCACCTGATTGCCATGGGTATTGATGATGCGGATGGATTGGCCCTTGGCCAACCGGTGCGCGGTGCCCGACCGGGCCGGGATGAGATGTATGTGTGTCATACTGTCAGTATTGCCGCAGGCCGCATGACAAGCCAACAGTTTCGTTTTCCCGCAGAATCACCTATATGCCCAACCCATGGAACATATGGCCCCCATCACCCAGGACGTGCACACGATCCCCCGCAAGCTGCCGGAAGGTGGCCTTACGAACATTGTCGGCCTGACACGCGATCAGCTGCGCGATGCGCTGATTGCCGCTGGCACGCCGGAAAAGCAGGCGAAGATGCGCCTGGGGCAGGTCTGGCAATGGGTTTACCATTGGGGTGTGCGCGATTTCACCGCCATGACCAACCTTGCCAAGGATTACCGCGCACTGCTGGCGGCCAACTTTACGATTGAACTGCCGCAAGTCGTGTCGCGCCAGATCAGCGCGGATGGCACGCGCAAATACCTTGTGCGCATTGCGGGCGGGCATGAGGTGGAGGTGGTCTATATCCCCGAAACGGATCGGGGGACCTTGTGCATTTCATCGCAGGTGGGTTGCACGCTGACCTGTTCCTTCTGCCATACAGGCACGCAGAAACTGGTGCGGAACCTGACGGCGGCGGAAATCGTGGGGCAAGTGATGCTGGCGCGCGATGATCTGGGCGAATGGCCGGTGCAGGGCGCGCCAAAGGAAGAGGTGCGGCTGATTTCCAACGTCGTGCTGATGGGCATGGGTGAACCGCTGTATAACTTTGAAAACGTGCGGGACGCGATGAAGATCGTGATGGATGGCGAAGGCATTGCGCTTGGGCGGCGGCGGATCACGCTGTCAACCTCTGGCGTCGTGCCTGAAATCGCGCGGACCGCGCGCGAGATTGGCTGCCTGCTGGCGGTCAGCTTCCACGCGACGACAGATGCGGTGCGCGACGTGCTGGTGCCGATCAACAAACGCTGGAACATTGCGACGCTGCTGGAGGCGCTGCGCGAGTATCCGGGGCTGTCGAACAGCGAACGCATTACGTTTGAATATGTGATGCTGGACGGCGTGAATGACACCAAGGAAGATGCCTACCGGCTGGTCGAGCTTTTGCGCGGCATTCCGGCCAAGGTGAACCTGATCCCGTTCAACGAATGGCCGGGTGCGCCTTACAAGCGGTCGTCGGGCAACCGGATTCACGCGTTTGCGGATATCATCCATAATGCGGGCTATGCGTCACCGATCCGCACGCCGCGCGGGGAAGATATCATGGCGGCCTGCGGCCAGCTGAAATCGGCCACGGAACGCGCGCGGAAAAGCAAAGCGCAAATCGCAGCGGAAGCGGGGCTCTAAGGGCCGCTCATCGCTCCCTTCGGTCGCTCTTCGCTGACCTCGCCGCGAAGACCGACCGAAGGGCGGGATAAGCCACCCGCAAGCTTTGCGCAGACTTCCTTCCCATGATGCCCAAGCGAAGACCGACCGAAGGGAGGGATGAGCGCCCCCCCCAATCGGCATTCATGCTTTGTTAACCCCATTCGCGCGACACTCGGGCGATGGAAAAGACCTTGCGCCTTGATCCGGCCATCTGGGCCTTGCTAGAGCGGTTCGCTGCCGAAGATGATGTGTCCATCGGCCAGATCGTCCGCGATGCCCTCGCGCGTGAGGTCCGGCGGCGCAGGCCAGCGAAGACGTCCGTCAGGGCGGATGAGCGGCTCGTTGCGCCCCTGCGGGCACTTCTCGCGGATGACTTTGCCTATGCCCGCGGTTGGGATGATCTGCAATCGCGGTTGCATGCCAAAGGCTTTCGCCTTGCCGAGGCCGGTGGTGGGCTTGTCCTGCAATCCGTGGCCACTGGCGCGCGCATCTGCAAAGGCTCTGAACTCGGGTTCAGCTATTCAGCCCTGCTGCGCCGGTTTGACTGCGTCTTTCCCGGTCACACCCACAGCGCCGCCTTGCTCCGCATCCGCAAGCACTGACTGCCCCACCTTCTCCAACCAGCGGAACATCAGCGGGTTCACCAGAATCGACACCAGCGCCCCCGCCACTACCAGATCGCGCGCCTCGGTCGGAACGATTTCCAGATCGACCGCCATCACGATCAGGATGAACGAAAACTCACCGATCTGCGCCAGTGCGGCCGCAATCATCCGCGCGATTGCCTTGTCATGCCCCAACCCCAAGACGATCCCATAGGCCGCAGCTGATTTTACCCCCAGCAGGATCAACACGGTCACCATCACCGAAAACGGCTGCTCCCACAGCACGGCCGGGTTGAACAGCATACCAACTGACACAAAGAACAGGACCGCAAATGCATCACGAAATGGCAGGCTGTCTTTCATCGCCTGCGCTGACAGCGTCGACCCTGCCATCACCATTCCTGCAAAGAAAGCACCCAAGGCAAATGAGACGCCAAAGACCGTCGCCGCCGCAAAGGCAACACCCAGGGCGATGGCCAGAACGGACAGGCGAAACAACTCGCGCTGTCCGGTCTGGGCAATCGTCTCCAGCACCCAGGGGATCAGCCGCTGACCGACCAACAGCATGATCGCCACAAAGGCTGAAACCTTGACGAAGGTCACCAGCATCGTCGCGCCGATTGTCCCAAGGCCAAGCCTTGCCACCTCGGCTGTCTCTGCGTCCAAGGGCTGCGCCCGCCCCCCCAGCAGGCCAGCCAGCGGCGGGATCATCACCAGCGCAAGCACCATCACCAGATCTTCCACCACCAGCCAGCCGACCGCGATGTTGCCCTGCGTTGTGCCGAAAACCCCATGCTCTTCCAGCGCGCGCAGCAAAACGACCGTTGATGCCACCGACAGCGCCAGTCCAAAGACCAGCCCGCCGCCGATGCCCCAGCCCAAAAGCCAGCCCAGACCCGTACCCGCGGCCGTTGCCACGGTCATCTGGACAAGCGCGCCGGGTATCGCCACGCGCCGCACGTCCAGCAAGGCCCGCACCGAAAAGTGCAGGCCTACCCCGAACATCAGCAGGATCACCCCCATTTCAGCCAGCTGAGCCGCGATCTTGGCATCCGCCACATAGCCCGGCGTGAAGGGCCCGATCAGCACACCTGCGGTCAGATACCCGGCGATCAGCGGCAGTCGCAGCCGGTGTGCCAGAACGCCGAACAGGCAGGCAAGGGCCAGACCAATGGCCATGGTCGCAATCAGGGGGGTTTCATGCGGCATCGTGGGCTTTCGCTTTGGGGGGGTGCAATTGAAACCTAGTCGAGGGTCGCCGCACTGCAACCGTCGCGCAGGAGGGAATGGGTCACATTTTCTGACCATTTATTGCGGGATGTTTCAGCGGGGTGAAAAGCTGCCGCGATTGACCTTTCCCCTTGGGCTGTTACCGCTGTGGCCATGACGATTGCAATTCTTCCCAATGCCCAGGCGCGTCGCGTGTTTCTGCACCGTCATGCGCTTTCTGATGCGCCTGCTGGCCCCGGCAAAGGCGCCGATCTGCACGGACTGATTGACCGCATCGGTTTCGTGCAGGTTGACAGCATCAACACCGTCGCCCGCGCCCATCACATGATCCTGTTCGCCCGGCGTCAGGCCTATCAGCCAAAGGCGCTGGCCCGGCTTCTGGAAAAGGATCGCTTGCTCTGGGAACACTGGACGCATGACGCCAGTATCCTGCCCGTTGCCACCTTCCCCCACTGGAAACACCGCTTTGCTGCCGACCGCGAGCGGCTCATCGCCCGCTGGACTGGCTGGCAACGCCAAGGCTTCGTCGAAAAGTTTGACGCCGTCCTGCAGCAGATCGCCGACCATGGCCCCGTCAGTTCTTCCGATGTGGGCGAGGGTGAGGCGCGCGGGTCAGGCGGCTGGTGGGATTGGCACCCCTCCAAGGCCGCGCTCGAATACCTTTGGCGCACCGGGCAAATTGCCGTGACGCGGCGCGAAGGGTTCCGCAAGGTCTATGACCTGACCGAACGCGTCCTGCACGCACATCACTGCGCCCCCGAGCCGACCCTTGCCGAGACGACCGATTGGGCCTGCCGCGCGGCCTTTGACCGATTGGGTTTCGCCACGAGCGGTGAGATTGCCGCCTATTGGGGGCTGATCGGGCCGGAAGTGGCAAAGACATGGTGTGCGGCAGCACATGCGCGCGGAGAAATCATCGAGGTTTTGGTCGAAAACGCAGATGGCGCGTTGCGAAAGTCCTATGCCCAGGCATCCGTGCTTGATCTGCCGCCCGATCCGCCGACACGCGTGCGCATCCTGTCACCCTTTGACCCCGCGTTGCGTGACAGAAAGCGCGCCGAACGTCTGTTCGGTTTTGATTACAAGATCGAAATCTACGTCCCCGAACCCCAACGCAAATACGGCTACTACGTCTTTCCCGTGCTCGAAGGCGCGCGGCTGATTGGCCGGATTGATGCAAAAGCCTGGCGCGAGGATGGTGTTTTCCGCGTCAAGGGTTTCTGGCCCGAACGCGGGGTTACAATGGGGGCAGGGCGTTTGGTGCGCCTTGAAACAGCCGTGCAGAAGATGGCCGCCTTCGCCGGATCGGACCGGGTGGAATACATGGACGGCTGGCTGCACTAGGCGCCTCCCTCCCCCCTCCGTGGGGGAGGGATGGGGTGGGGGGCCTGCGGCAGGCCGCATGGGTACACGCAAGGGGCCGCTACTCCCCCCGCAGCATCTCCAGCAGACCCGGGTTCGCATAGCCATCCGGCACCAGCCCGCGCGCCCGTTGGAACGCCTTCACCGCCGCCACCGTTTTCGGCCCCACCTTGCCATCCGCGCCGCCCGCATCAAACCCCGCCGCCATCAATAGCGATTGCAATTCAACACGTTCCGCCAGTTGCAGCGCCCGGTCCTCACGCGGCCAGGGATGCTGGATCGCGGGCCCGCCCTTCAACCTGTCCGCCAGATGGCCGATCCCGATCACATAGGCATCCGCCGGGTTATACGCCTCGATCGCCTGAAAGTTCGCAAAAGTCAGGAACGCCGCCCCCCGGTGCCCCGCCGGCAGGATCAGCCGCGCCGGCCCATGGTCCGGCAGCGCCCCACCACCCGGCAGCGTCACCCCAAGCGCCGCCCAGTCCGCCACCGGCTTGACCACCGCCTCGCTCGACTGGTCATAGTCATAACCTGCAGGCAGGCTCACCTCCACGCCCCAAGGCGCATCGAACACCCAGCCCGCCGCTTGCAGATAAGCCGCCGTCGAGGCCAGCGCATCCGTCGGGTCCGCCCCCCAGATGTCGCGCTTGCCATCTCCCGTAAAGTCAACAGCCGTTCGCAAATAGCTCGTCGGCATGAACTGCGTATGGCCCATGGCCCCCGCCCAACTGCCGGTCATGCGATCTGGCGTGACATTGCCATCCTGAATGATCCGCAGGGCCGCAATAAGTTCCGCCTCAAAGAACGCTGCACGCCTGCCGTCATAGGCCAGTGTGGCGAGTGACGCGATCAGGGATTTATCCCCCATGAACGCACCGTAACTGGATTCAAGGCCCCATACGGCCAGAACGACCTCTCGATCAACCCTGTAGGTGGCTTCGATCCGGTCCAGCAAGGCTGCATGCTTTGCCAGCATCTCTTGCCCATTCGTGATGCGCAGGTCTGATACCGCGCGATCCAGATAATCCCAGATCGTGCGCGTGAATTCGCCCTGATTGCGATCCTTTTCAATCACCTCCGGGTCAAGGCGAATATCCGACATTGCCTTGTGGA
>JALOSO010000324.1 GCA_025458385.1 Paracoccaceae bacterium
AGGCAGGCGATCGGTATCATGCTTGTGGCTGGGAAAGCCGGACCAGCCGCCCGTGCCAACCGTATAAAGCTCGCTCACCAGCAGGCGCCCGACACGGCCATGGTACTTCGTGCCAAGGATATGCTTGATCTTGCGATGGGTTTTCGTGTCGTCCGACCCGTACTGAATCGGATCAATATCGGCCGCACGAATGGCAAAGGGTGCCAGCACCTGATCAAAGCGTGCGCCGGCGACAAAGACCTCGGCCGCGCTGCGGCAGGTGATCGTGGCGGCAAGGCCGGTCGGCACATAGACGCCCTCAGGCTCTGCGTCCCAGACATGCTGGCGGCGTTGGCCGATATTGGCATAGGTTTCCGCCCCCACCGTCACATCCACCGTGCCAGTCGCGGGCACCACGCAGGTTTCATAGCCTGCCACCTGCGAGGTAAAGCTTTCACCGGCCTGCAGTTTGACGATGTTGAAATAAACCAGCGGCACAAGCGGGTGATCGGCCCCGATGATGGGTGCGTTGCGGTTGTCATACGGGGCAATATGCATGGTTCAGACCCTTGCCATAAAGGCGGCCAGTTCGGCTGCCGTGGGTGAAGCGGGGGCGCAACCGACACCCGCCACGATGATTGCAGCGGTTGCCGCACCGCGCTGAACGGCCGCCTCAAGCGTGGCCCCCTGTGCAAGGGCGGCCAAAAGCCCCCCCATGAATCCGTCGCCCGCCCCCATCGGTTTCTGCGCGCGCACAGGAAAGACACCCGTGGTAAAGCCAAAGTCGGGGGTAAAGGTGACCGCACCCGCCGCACCGCGTTTGTAGATGGTGAACATGGCGTCTGCCTGCGCCCGCCGTTGCGCATAAAGGCGTCCACCGGCCATATCGCCGGCCAGCAGGGCGAATTCCTCTTCGTTGCCGATGACGATATCGGCGTTGTCGGCGGCCGCACGGCAGATGCGGGCGGCCTCTTCCTGCGTGGCCCAGGCCGACGGGCGATGATCGATGTCCAGCACGACGATGGCCCCGGCGGCGCGCGCCGCACCCATGGCAAGCAGCGTTACAGCGCGCGAGGGCATGGCCGACAGCGCGGTGCCTGTGACCACAAGCGCCGACAAGGACGCAAAATCGACACCTTCAACCTGCGCCTCGGTCAGGCACAGGTCGGCGGCACCATTGCGGTAAAGGGCAACCTGCGTGTCATCGATGCGGGTTTCGGTCACAGCCAGGGCGTTGCGCGCCGGGCCGCCTACCGTGCGGACATGCGTGGTGTCGACGCCGAATTCCGCCAGCCGGGCCAGACAAAAGCGCCCGACAGCGTCATCTGCAACGCATGACAACAGGGCCGCCCGTGCGCCCTGCCGGGCCAGCGCGACCGCGATATTTCCCGCTGACCCGCCGATTGTGGCCATGAATTGACCCGCATCCTCAAGCTTGGTGCCCGGCGGATCGGCGTAAAGATCCATCCCGACGCGCCCAAGGATCAGGAAATGGTTCAGGGCCATCCGCCGCCACAGCCGCTGCATTTCCACACCCCCAAAATCAGCATTGACCTTACGACTAACTGCACGATACAGTTTTTGCAATCGTTTACAAAAGGTTTTCCAAGCGTGCGCGAGATCGGTATCGGCATCATCGGCGGCGGCTATATGGGCAAGGCGCATTCCGTGGCCATGGCAGCCGTGGGTGCGGTGTTCAACACCCCCCTGCGGCCAAGGCTAGAGATGATTGCCGCGACCACGGATGCCAAGGCCGAAGCCTATCGCGCGGCCTATGGCTTTGCGCGTGGCACGGGCGATTGGCGCGTGCTGGTGGCCGATCCGGCGGTGGAGGCCGTGGTAATTGCCAGCCCGCAGGAAACGCACCGGGCGATTGCCGAAGCAGCCTTTGCACTGGGCAAGCCGGTGTTCTGTGAAAAACCGCTGGGCATGGATATTGCCGACAGCAAGGCTATGGTGGCGGCGGCCGAGGCCGCGGGCTGCATCAACATGGTTGGCTTCAACTACATCCGCACACCCGCCAGCCAATACGCCCGCGCGCTTGTGGCCGCAGGAGAGATTGGTCAGATCACATGGTTCCGGGGTGAGCATACCGAGGATTTCGCCGCCGATCCCACCGCCCCCGCGCACTGGCGGCATCAGGGCCGCGCCAACGGAACGATGGGTGACCTTGCGCCGCACATGATCAACGCCGCCTTGGCGCTGATCGGCCCGATTGCGCGGCTGTCAGCCGATACCGGCACGGTGTATGCCACGCGCCCCTCACCTGCGGGGCCAGTGGCCGTGACGAATGATGACATCGGCCAGTTCATGTGCCGCTTTGCGAATGGCGCGATGGGCCACCTGTCCTTCAGCCGTGTCAGCACTGGGCGCAAGATGGGCTATGCCTATGAAATCGTGGGAACAACGGGCGCAATCCGCTTTGATCAAGAGGATCAGAATGCCCTCTGGCTGTACCGCGCGGGTGACCCGCCAGGGATGCGCGGTTTCCGGAAAATCCTGACCGGGCCAGACCACCCCGATTACCTGCCGTTCTGTCAGGGCCCCGGCCATGGCACAGGCTATCAGGATCAGATCATCATCGAGGCGCGCGATTTCCTGCAGGCCATCGCCACCAAAACCAATATCTGGCCCACCTTCCGCGACGGGATGGAAGTGAACCGTATCATTGATGCGGCGCATACCTCTGCCGCCTCGGGTGCCTGGATTGAACTGTAAAGGAAAACAGCATGATACGTATCGGCAATGCGCCCTGCTCTTGGGGTGTGGAATGGGCAGATGACCCGCGCAATCCAACTTGGCAAAAGGTGCTGGGCGACTGCGCCGCTGCCGGTTACAAGGGTATCGAGTTGGGCCCCATCGGCTTTATGCCCGAAGACCCGGCCATT
>JALOSO010000092.1 GCA_025458385.1 Paracoccaceae bacterium
AAGGGGGCAAGGCCGGAATTCACAGGCTCGGCCTATGTGGATAATGAGGATATCCCGGTCAATCTGGGCGACGCGCTTGATCTGTTCGAAGAGGACGCGGCGCTGCAAGAGGTGTTCGGCGTGGATTTCTGCAAGGTCTATGACAGCGTGAAACGCAATGAATACAAGGAATTCCTGCAGGTCATCAGTCCGTGGGAACGCGAACATCTGCTGACCAACGTATGAACCTGCTTTACGCCAACGACGCCAAGGGCACCTACCCGCCCAGCTACTACGCCGCCACCGCCACGCCGCTTGATGCCTTCCCCGTGCATCAGGGGCAAACCACCGCCGATATCTGCATCGTCGGTGGCGGCTACATGGGCCTGTCGGCAGCGCTGCATCTGGCCGAAGCGGGCCATGACGTGGTGCTGATCGAGGCGCATCGCGTGGGCTTCGGCGCCTCGGGCCGCAATGGCGGGCAGGTCGGCAGTGGCCAGCGGCTGGATCAGCAAACCCTTGAAAAGATGGCAGGCCGCGAAAACGCACGCCGCCTGTGGGATTTGGCCGAAGACGCCAAGGCCCTCGTCAAGGGGCTGATCGCCCGGCACGCCATGCCCGTCACCTTCCGCCCCGGCGTTGCCCATGCCTGCTGGACCGACGCCGAAGTGCGCGAAACATTTGAGGACACCGACCACCTCGCTAAGCACTACAACTACACCCAAGCCGAAAAGCTGGACCAGACTGCCATCCACGCCCTGATCGGCTCCAAAGCCTTCAAGGGTGGTGCCATTGACCGGGGCGCAGGCCATATCCACCCGTTGAACTTTGCCATCGGCCTTGCCCGCGCCGCCCATGCCGCCGGTGCCCGCATCTTCGAGAAGACCGAGGCGCTGAGCATCCGTCATGGCGGCAAACCCGTTGTTCAGACGACCTCTGGCGCGATCACCTGCAACCAGGTCATCCTTGCGGGCAATGGCTACATCGGAATCGAGCCGCGCTATGCCCAGCGCGTCATGCCGATCAACAATTTCATCATTGCGACCGAACCCTTGGGCACGCGGGCGCGGGATGTCCTGTCAGAACCCATCGCCGTGGCCGATACCAAGTTCGTGGTCAACTACTGGCGGCTGTCGGATGATGACCGCCTGCTGTTTGGTGGGGCCGAAAGCTATGGCTACCGCTTCCCTGATATCATCAAGGCCGTGACAAAGCCGATGCTGGAGATTTATCCCCAATTGCGGGACACGAAGATCGACTATGCATGGGGCGGCACGCTGGCCATTACCATGAACCGCATGCCGGCATTGATGCGCATGGCGCCCAACGTGCTGGCAGCCTCGGCCTGTTCGGGCCACGGGGTGGCCATGGCCACGATGACCGGGCGCATTCTGGCGGAGGCCACGCACAGCCAATCCAGCCAGTTCGACCTTTTGGCCAACCTGCCGCAACCCCGCTTTCCGGGCGGTGCGGCGCTGCGCTGGCCGCTGCTTGTTTTGGCGATGACATGGTATTCCATGCGGGATCGGCTGGGGCTGTAGGTGCCCCATGCAACAGGCGCGCCGCAGTCCCCTCCCCCTTGTGGGGAGGGTTAGGGTGGGGGGCCTTTCGGAAAATACTCCACCCCACAAAAGGGGGAAGGGGCGTGCTGCAACCACAACATCCGCGTCTTTCCGCCACTGTCATCAACATGTCACTGGCCTTTTTGCACCGCAGACCTTACAGCTTTCCCAAATAACAGTTTCAGGAAAGCTGAATATGGCACCCGACGGACAGACCATCGCCCCGAATGTCTATGACGCCGAACCCATCCCCGAAGCTGCCCGCGCCGAGATTGACCGCCTGCTGCGTTCCGGTGATCTGTTCCGCTACACTGCCCCCGAAGGTGCCCCCGTCGCCCTGCTGGAAAGCGAATTCGCCGCCCTCCTCGGCTCTCGCTATGCCCTCGCCGTCTCCTCCTGCTCCGCCGCCCTGTTCCTGTCGCTGAAGGCGCTTGATCTGCCGCGTGACGCCCGCGTGCTGATCCCTGCCTTCACCTTCGCCGCTGTCCCCTCGGCCGTTGTGCACGCCGATTGTGTGCCCGTGCTGGTCGAGGTTGGCGATAACTACCGCGTTGATATGGCAGACTTTGCCGCCAAACTGCCCACCGCCCATGCCGTGATGATCAGCCACATGCGTGGCCATACATCCGACATGGACGCCATCATGGCGCTCTGCGATGCCGCAGGTGTGCCCGTGATCGAAGATGCCGCGCATTCCCTTGGCACCACATGGCATGGTCGCAATATCGGCACCATCGGGCGTGTGGGGTGTTTCAGCTTTCAGTCCTACAAACTGGTGAATGCGGGCGAAGGCGGGATCATGGTGACCGATGATCCCGAAATCGCCGCCCGCGCCATCATCATGTCGGGTGCCTATGAGCAGAACTGGAAAAAGCATCCCGGCCTGCAGAACAGTTTTGGCCACTGGCAGAACAAGCTGCCGCTTTATAACCTGCGCATGCAGAACCTGTCCGCCGCCGTGATCCGCCCGCAACTGCCCTTGGTCGCAGACCGCGTGGCAAAGGGGCTGGCGAACCATGATTATGTGGCAGACCGCCTGAACCAGACCAGCTGCCTGCATGTGCCCCCGGCGCTCGCCCCCGAAAGCCGCGCGCCGGACAGCATCCAGTTCAACCTGACGGGTGACTGGACCGATGCGCAGGCGCTTGGTTTCCAAGCCGCCGCCAAGGCGCGCGGCGTGTCCGTGCAGGTGTTCGGCCTGTCGGAAGGCAATGCGCGGGCGTTCTGGAACTGGCAATTCCTTGGCGAACCACCGCATCTGCCGCAAACCCGCGCCATGCTGATGCGCGCCTGCGACGTGCGCCTGCCTGCACGGCTGACACGGGCAGAACTGGATTACATCGCCGATGCGCTGATGGACGCGGCGAAAGACGCGCAGAACGCCTGAGCAGAGACCGATTTCCTTGAAGAAATCGGTCCGGAATTTTTGAAAATTCCGGTGCGAAGTTTTTGAAAACTTCGCCTAGCCTTCATCCCGCCAACGGTTGACCACAGGGTAACGCCTGTCCTGCCAGAACGCCTTGCGCGTCAGCCGCGTGCCGGGGGCCGCCTGAAAGCGCTTGTATTCGCTCAGGTAAATCAGGTGTTCCACCTTCTTCACCGTCGCATGGTCAAACCCATCCGCCACCAGTTCCGCCACCGACATCTCGTTATCCACCAGTCCTTCCAGAATCCGGTCCAGCGTCGCGTAGGGCGGCAGGCTGTCTTCATCCTTCTGGTCTGGCCGCAGTTCGGCTGATGGCGGCTTGTCGATCACCCGGGGCGGAATCACCTGTCCTGCGGGCCCTTTCATCCACGGCAAATGCACCTCGTTCCGCCATCGGCAGGTCGCGAACACCCGCGTCTTGTACAGGTCCTTGATCGGGTTATAGCCGCCGTTCATGTCGCCATAGATCGTGCAATAGCCCACCGCCACTTCGGACTTGTTCCCCGTCGTCAGCAGCATTTCGCCAAACTTGTTCGACAGCGCCATCAGCAGCAGCCCGCGCAAACGGCTTTGGATGTTCTCTTCCGTGATCCCCGGTTGCGTGCCCGCAAACAGCGGACCCAATGCTTCGGCCACCGCCGCCTGCCCACCCGCAATCGGCACCGTATCCAGACGGCAGCCCAAGGCATGCGCCACCTCTGCGGCATCCTCCAGCGAATGGGTCGATGTATAGGCCGATGGCAGCATCACGCAGCGCACGTTCTCCGGCCCGATCGCATCCGCCGCAATGGTGGCCACGATCGCAGAATCGATCCCGCCCGACAGGCCCAGCAGCACGCGTCTGAACCCCGTCTTGCCCAGATAATCGCGCAAGGACAGCACCATCGCGTGATAGTCCGCCTCAACCGATTTCGGCATGACTGCCTTCATGCCATCTTCGGCCCGCCAGCCATCCGGCCCGCGCGCAAAATCCACATGGGTCATGCAATCCTCAAATTGCGGCATCTGCACCGCCAGATGCCCACCCGGGTTCAGCACGAAACTCGCGCCATCAAACACCTGATCATCCTGCCCGCCAGTCATGTTCAGATACACCAGCGGCAAGCCTGTCTCGACCACCCGCGCCACCATCAGGTTCATCCGCTGATGCGGCTTGCCCCGGTGATAGGGTGAGCCGTTGGGCACCAGCAAAATCTCGGCCCCGGTTTCCGCAAGGGTTTCGGAGACATCGGCATGCCATGCATCCTCACAAATCGGCGTGCCGATGCGCACAGGGCCGATGCGATAGGGGCCATGCACATCGGCGCTTGCGAACACCCGCTTTTCGTCAAACACGCCGTCATTCGGCAATTCATGTTTCAGAACAACGGTTTGCACGGCACCCTCCGCCAGCACATAGTAACCGTTGTAAAGCTTGCCATCCCGCAGATGCGGCCCGCCGATCCCAAGCGCGGGGCCCCCTGAAACCCGCAAGGCCAGCCCCTCAATCGCCTGCATCGCATGCGCCACGAAGGCCGGTTTCAG
This sequence comes from Paracoccaceae bacterium, assembly GCA_025458385.1. Taxonomy (GTDB): domain Bacteria; phylum Pseudomonadota; class Alphaproteobacteria; order Rhodobacterales; family Rhodobacteraceae; genus JAAFHS01. The sequence goes on from JALOSO010000092.1 coordinate 4,492, forward strand.
GATCAGATCCTGCGTCTGGTAGCCCGTGATGAACATCTCGGTCAGCGCCACCATGTCGGCCCCCGCAGTGCGGCCCGCCTCCCACGCGGCAAAGGCCGCTTGCGTATTGGCGGCAATCGCACCGACGGTGGGGTTCAACTGGCACAGGGTCAGGCGGAAACGGTCAGTCATCAAAGGCTCCTGCAACGTCAGACAGGTTCTAGCAGATGCACGCCCAAGGGAAAGGCCGCCACCTTGCGACATCATCACGGCGCAGCTAGGGTAAACCGTCATTCCCGGGGGACGTGCATGCGCCTGAACATCTGCCTTGTCGCCATGCTGGCTTCGCTTGCCGCGCCGGTTGCGGCGCAGGATGATGCCGTGCTGACCAAGCAATATGATGACGGGTCCGTTTATGAAGGGCAGTTCCTGAACGGCCTGCAACATGGGACCGGCAGCTATACGTTGCCGAACGGCTTTTCCTACACCGGTGAATGGGTGCAGGGGCAGATACAGGGGCAAGGCACGGCGCGTTATCCCAACGGATCGGTTTACGAGGGGGCCTTTCTGGCGGGCAAGCCCGAAGGGCGGGGGCGCATCACCTATCCCGATGGCAGCACCTATGACGGCGATTGGTCGGCAGGCCAGATGACCGGAACAGGCGAGGCGCGCTATGCCAATGGCGTCACCTATGCCGGGGGTTTTCGTGACGGGGTGCAGCATGGCGAGGGCACGCTGATCAATCCTGACGGTTATCGCTATGAAGGCGGCTTCGTTGACGGGATCAGGCAAGGCACCGGGCGCATCACCTATGCCGATGGCGGGGTCTATGTGGGCGGCGTTGCCGCTGCTGAACGGCAGGGCACAGGCACGCTGACCTTGCCTGATGGCCTGACCTATGTGGGTGACTGGGCCGCAGGCCAGATGACAGGCAAAGGCAAGCTGACCTTACCCAACGGCGATGTCTATGAAGGCGAGATGCTGAATGGCCAGCGGCAGGGCACGGGCACCATTCGCTATGCCAATGGCGATACCTTTGTCGGCCAGATGCAGGCCGACCGTCGCCATGGGCAGGGCACGTTCACGGCGGCGGGCGGGCTTGTCTATGAAGGCACCTGGGTCGAAGGTGTGGCCGAAGGTCTGGGGCGGCTGACCTATCCGGATGGCGCGGTCTATACCGGGGCCTTCAAGGCCGACCGTCCGGAAGGTGAAGGGCGGATCACCTATGCCGATGGCAGCACCTTTACCGGCACATGGAGTGTGGGCATCATCAATGGCCGGGGCATTGCGACCTATACGGATGGATCGCGGTACGAAGGCAATTTTGTCGCGGGGCAACCTGAAGGGATCGGCAAGCTGACATTGGCCGATGGCTATGTCTATCAGGGCCGGATGGTCGGCGGGCTGCGGCAGGGCGAAGGGCGCGCCGTCTATCCTGACGGCACGATTTATGTGGGTGAATTCGCAAATGGGCTACGGCAGGGTATCGGGCAGCTGACGCAGCCTGACGGCTTTCGCTATATTGGCAGCTGGGTCGCCGGGGAAATTGACGGGACGGGCACGGCCACCTATCCGAATGGTGACAGCTACACAGGCGGCTTTGCCAAAGGCCGCCGCGCAGGCCAGGGCACGCTGACCTATGCAACAGGCCAGGTGTCATCAGGGATCTGGGAAAACGGCATCCTGCGCACACCCGATCCAGCCCCGGCCGTGGCCGACAGCGAATAACCGGCCGCCCCCGCCGGGCAAGGCTGGATTTGGCGGTTCGGTGTTGCGGGGCAGATCATCCGTCACAAGGGCCAGGGCAAACATCGCCTTGGCGCAGCGGCGGTTTTGCCAATCGTGACAGCCTGCCAATGGTCATGGCGGGCGGGCAGGCATCGCGGGTGGCACCGTCGGGCACGCATGTCCGGTCGCAGGACAACACAGAACGCTTGCAGGGGAATGTGGTGGCGAGGGAGGGACTCGAACCCTCGACCCCACGATTATGAGTCGTGTGCTCTAACCAGCTGAGCTACCTAGCCATTGGCGCGGGGGTTACAGGCGGCGGCGGAGGGCGTCAAGGGGGTTCTTGTCACCCGGGGCCCGCAAGGCAGGCCTTCGTTGCGCCAGACCTTTCAGGCCTGATGCGCCACCCGCGGGCGGCCTGCGGCGGTGGCCGTGACTTGCGCCTCGATGAACATCTGCCGCCCTTCGATGCTGACGTCGCGCACATCGCGCGTCAGCGTCAGCCGCACATCGACCGCGCCAGCCGCCTGCGCACGCGCCATCGCCGCGGCCCCCAGGGCTGCCTCCATCGCAGCAAGCGCGGCTTCGGGGGTTGTGAAATGCTGCAATCCGGCCGGCAGATGCGCGGTAAACCGCCCTTCGGCCGGGCTGGTCACCAGACCGGTGATGCGCTGCGTCACCTGCCCCACCACGGCGCCGATGGCATTGGCAACCCCGGCGTGCACCGGCAGCACCATGCGCGTCTGCAGGGCCTGACCCACCGCCGGATAATAGGTCGGGGCCGAAGCGCCAAGCCCGACAACCGGCACGGCAAGCCGGGCCGACAGCGCCATCACGCCCTTGTGCCCGCGCAACCCCGCATGGGTCAGCACATGGCGCGCCAAGACATCGGGTGCGCCCGGGATGTCATCTTCGGCAAAGGCCGCTTCCAGCAGGCAGTCAACGGTTTGCGCTGTCAGCTGATCAACGATCATCCGCGCAAGGGTGGCGGCGTCGGGCGCAAACCGTTCGCCACGGCCCGTGCGCCGCCGCGCCAACAGCCGCACCCCTTTTTCGGCCGCCGCGGCATCCCAGTCGCCCAGCAGGCCCAGAACATGCGCGGCATCCGAAGGTGTCACCCCCGCAACCCGCACAAGGCCGCGCGCCACCAGCTGCTCCAGTGCAGCCGTCTCGATCCGGCTGGTCAGGGCCTGCGCCACCGGCATGGGCTGCGTGATCCGTGCCATCAGCGCCGCCTCGCGCGGGTTCAGCCCGTCAGTGTTGCCAGCAAAGGGCACAACGAAACGTCCGTCATGCTCGCCCACCGCCTCGGCTGACAAGGCCCGGTCAAGCGCCGCATGCACCATCGGCCCTGCCTCGGTCGCCAGCAACGACAATGGCACCAACCGCCGCGGGCCAAGGCGAAGCCCGCCATCCAGCCCTTCCTGCAGCAGATGCACTGCGCTGTCCCCGCCCAGCCCCGTTGTGCGCATCGCCACCGCCTCGACCATGGTGCGCAATCCGCCGACCATCGCCCCCTGCGGGTCAATTTCGGGCAGGCCACCCTTCAGCAGGGCCACATCCGTTGTCGTACCGCCGATGTCGGACACCAGGGCATCCGTCTCGCCGGTCAGCCAGCGTGCGCCGACGATGCTGGCCGCCGGACCCGAGAGGATGGTCTCGATCGGGCGTTCGCGCACCATCGCTGCCGAAATCAGCGCGCCATCACCGCGCACGACCATCACGGGCGCATCAATCGACAGCCGGGCAAGGTGCGCCTCGCACGCGGCGACCAGCCCGTCGATCATGCCGATCAGCCGGGCGTTCAGCACCGCCGTCAAGGCGCGTTTTGGCCCGTTCAGATTGGCAGACAGTTCATGCGAACAGGTCACGGGCCGCCCGGTCAGACGGCGGATGGCATCGCGGGCGGCAATCTCATGCGCCGCATTGCGCGTGGCAAAGCGGGCGGCCACCGCAAAGCCCACCACCTGCCCGGCCAGCGCCGCAAGCTGGGCCTCAAGGGCCGCAAGATCAAGCGCGGCCGCTTCGGTGCCCGCATGGGTATGCCCGCCTTGCAGCAAAATCACCGGATCGCCTTTCAGCGCCTCGGTCAGACCGCCCCGGTCCGCATCCCCTGCATCAAACCCGATGAAGACAAGGGCCACGCGCCCGCCCTGCCCTTCCACCAGCGCGTTGGTGGCCAGCGTGGTTGACAAAGACACCAGCGCCACGTCCTGCGGCGCCACGCCCCCCTGCGCCATGGCCGCATCTATGGCCCGCCCGATACCCAGGGCCAGATCGTTCTTCGTCGTCAGCGATTTGGCCGCGGCGACCACACGATCAGCAGCTTCGTCCAGCAGCACGGCGTCTGTATAGGTGCCACCCGTATCAACGCCCAGAAGATATGCCATTCCGCCCGATCCTGCTGCCTTTTCATCGGCATCTATCCTGAAGGCGGCAGCGCGTCACCCCTTTGGCCTGCGTTTTCCCGATGCTGTGGCGCGGCGGGCATGTGCCGGCGGGATGCGCAGCAAGCCGCGGTATTTCGCCACCGTGCGGCGTGCGATGGCCACGCCTTCCGCCGCCGACAGGGCCGCGGCCAGGGCGGCATCCGAAAGCGGGGTCTGCCGGTCTTCTTCGGCGATCAGGCCTTCCAGCCGGTCACGCAGCGCCACGGCCGATGTCCCGCCGCCCCGGTCAGCGCTGAACAGATGGCGCAGCCACCATGTGCCACGTGGTGTGTCAACCGCAGTGCCGGCAACCACCCGGCTGACCGTGCTTTCGTGCAAGCCAAGACTGGCCGCCACATCCGCCATCCGCATCGGCACAATCGCGCCCAACCCCTGATCAAGCGCGCGCCATTGGCGCAGCAGCACCTCTTGGCCCACACGCAGCAATGTCGCATTGCGCGAGGCCACCTGTGCAATCAGGGCCCGTGCCGCACCACGCTGGCCGAGCTTGCGGTCAGCGGCCAGCGACAGCCCCGGCAGGGCAGACCGGTTCAGCGCAATCTGCCAGCCATCCCCTTGCCGCGTTGCGACCAGATCGGGTTCGCGCACCGGGGCTGCCCCTTGTTGAAATGCGGCACCCGGCTTTGGATCAAAGCCACGGATGATGCGCAGACGCGCCGCGATCCCGGCTTCGTTTACCCCGGCGGCGCGGGCCAGACGGGCAAAGTCACCCTGTGCCAGCCAGGACAGATTATCCAGGATCACCGTCATTGGCGCATCGTCGACCCCGGCCTCGCGGGCCTGCAGCAGCAGGCATTCCGCCAATGAACGGGCAAACAGGCCGCGCGGCTCAATCTCTTGCAGCACATCAAGCACGGCCAGTGCTTCGCCCAACGCGCAGCCCAGATCAGCCGAAATCGCACTGACCGGGCGGCCAAGCCAACCCGAAGGCTCCAACGCCTCGACAAAACCAAGCGCAATTTCCCGGCTGCGCGGGCTGGTCAGGCGGCTGGCGACATGCGCCATGACATGCGCAATCAGCCCCGGGGCGGCCGCTTCGGCCTGCAGGCCTGTCGCGGCGGGGGCAAGACCAAGGGCCGGTGTCCAACGCGGCAGCCATTCCTGCGGCAGCAGGCTGGGCTGCTCCAGCACAAGGGCCGGGTTTGCGGCGGCAGCCTCTTCCAGATAGCGTGTCAGGCCTATGGCATCGGCCCGCAAGGTCTGGATTGCCGTCACAAGTGACGTGTTCAGCGACATGCGCTGCGTTGTGGTCACCTTGAGGCGGGGGCGCTGACTCATACCCGCGACCCTAGGGCAGCTGCCGGTCACGGTGCAAGCCTGGGCAACGGGAACTGCGCCCCCGGCGCCCGACTTGGCCTTGCGCGGGCCGGCGTTCCGTCCTACCCCATGGCCATGCAATTCCCCCTGCCCCTGACCCGTGACCTTGTGCTGATCGGCGGTGGCCATGCCCATGCCCTGGTGCTGCGCAAATGGGCAATGGCCCCGCAACCCGGCGTTCAGTTGACACTGCTGAACCCAGCCCCGCTGGCGGCCTATACCGGCATGTTGCCAGGCCTTGTGGCCGGGCATTACCAGCGTGACGAGGTGATGATCGACCTTGTGCGCCTGTGCCGCTTTGCCGGGGCGCGGCTGGTGCTGGGGCAGGCCGATGGCTTTGACAGGGCGAACCGGCTGATCCATCTGACCGGTGACAGACCCGCCCTGCGCTATGACATCGCAAGCCTTGATATCGGGATCGGGGCCGGGCCGGGCGGGCTGCCGGGGATCGGGTTGGCCTTGCCCACGCGCCCGCTGGACCGGTTCGCCAGCGGCTGGGCGGCGTTTCTTGCGCGCCGCCTGCAACGCCCCCGGATTACCATCATCGGTGGCGGCCTAGCGGGGGCAGAGCTTGCCCTCGCGGCGGCCCATCGGCTGGAAGCGCAGCATCCGCAAATCACCGTGGTCGAGGCAGCCCGCGCCCTGTCCGGCCTGTCGTCGCGCGCCGCCGCGCGCCTGCGCAAGGCGCTGCAGGGGCCGGGCATCACGCTGCGCGAACACACCCGCATCACCGCAATCCTGCCCGATGGCCTGACGCTG
>JALOSO010000325.1 GCA_025458385.1 Paracoccaceae bacterium
CCAGAATGCCAAGCGCCTCGGCCGCATCGGACGAGATCTGCAGTTTCGGGCCGGGGTTGTCACGTTCACGCCGGAACAGCGCGCCGATGACAAATGATCCGTTGGCCGGATTGCGCAGGATCACCCGCTCGGGGTCGGTCGCATCGGGCGAGGCGACCCAGACCCCGCCCAGCGACGGGCGGCCATCCCACAGCGCGGTATCGCTGGTCTGGAAAACCTCGGGCGCCTCGACATCGCGGTCGACAAGGCGCGTGGCCCGTGATGTGCGGGCCGGTGTGACAACCGGGGCCGGTGCCGCGGCTGTGGCGGTTTCCGCGGTTGCGCCCTCAACCGCCGCTTCGGCGGCCGCCCCTTCTTCCGGGGCGCTGTCAAGCGTCGTTGCGGCAATGGCGTCGCCTGTGATCGGGTTCGCGCTGCCCGGGGCATTGCTGCCCCCCGCAACGCAGGCCGAAAGTGCGGCCGCCGAGGCTGCCAACAGTCCGATCTGCCGGATCGAGAATACCGCCATCTTCCATCGCCCCTTATGCCCTGCGCGGTCTGTCTGTGCCGCGCTTTTCACTGCCCGTCCGGTGCGGCCATCTGTGCAAGACCCCCCGTTGGTTCGCCCGGCAATATACCGGCGGTCCGGTCCGGTGGGAAGGGTGCCCTCACAGCTTTGCGATTTTCCCCGATATGGCGTGATCAATCGGACTCAAACCACCCCGCGCGGGGCCGTTTGCACCGCGCCGCCACCTGTGATCGCCCCTTGCGCAACCGCCCCGCGCCCGCTAGTGCAATGCGCGTCGGAGGAGTGGCGGAGTGGTTTAACGCACCGGTCTTGAAAACCGACGTAGGTGCAAGCCTACCGTGGGTTCGAATCCCACCTCCTCCGCCAGTACATCCTGTTGTCATGATGTTTTTTCGGGACAGAACCTTACCCACTGCTTCTCATTCCCCGTTTTGATCACAAAGCTGTCGGTTCAACATAGGATCGCGCAAATCATTCTTCAGCGTGTCTTGCCGGTGACCAAGCCCAACCATCGTTGGGCCGCTGCTCTGGGCGAGCGAATGAAGCGGACCATCAAGAACGCCATTGTCATGTTTTTCCACGACGACAGCGATCACCAACCGCGCGCGCATGGTATCGACTTACTGGCAACCGACACCTGTGTTTCAAGACCCACAGCCACCTCACACCCGACCGATGCATCTGCAAAGAACCGGACTTCAGTTCCGGATCGTTTCATTCCTGACCCGCGCTGTCAGATGGCGGGACGGAACACTTAGGCGAAACGAAACTCTCGGTCTGGCAGGGGGCTGGCCCCGCAGGTCGCGCCGACCATCGGGAATGTGTCGCCATCGGCCCGAACGACCATTTCGCCCAGGGCCGGCACGGCCAGGTAGACCATCGTATCCGCGCCAAGGCGTTCGACATGGCGCACCGTGCCGGTCCAGCGCGGGGCGTCATCGGTCAGCCGCAGGTGTTCTGGCCGGATGCCATAGGTCGCGCAAGCCTCGCCCGCTGCGGTGCCGTCGTAAAGGTTCATCTTCGGGCTGCCGATAAAGCCTGCGACGAAAGGCGAGACGGGCGCGTCGTAAAGCGCCATCGGGCTGCCGACCTGTTCGATCCGGCCGCCGTTCAGCACCACGATCTTGTCGGCCATCGTCATCGCCTCCACCTGATCATGGGTGACATAGATCATCGTGGCGCCAAGGCTTCGATGCAGGTCTGAAAGCTCGATCCGCATCTGGGCGCGCAGCGCGGCGTCAAGGTTCGAAAGGGGTTCGTCAAACAGGAACACCTTGGGGTCACGCACGATGGCGCGGCCAATCGCCACCCGCTGACGTTGCCCGCCTGACAGCGCCTTGGGCTTGCGGTCCAGCAGCGGGGTCAGTTGCAGGGCTTCGGCTGCGGCGTTGACCTTGGTGGCAATCTCGGCCTTGGGCAGCTTGGCAAGCGAAAGGCCAAAGCCGATGTTTTCACGCACGGTCAGATGCGGATACAGCGCATAGCTTTGAAACACCATCGCGATCCCCCGGGCCGAGGGTTCGGCGTCGGTCACATCCCTGCCGCCGATCTCCAGCGTGCCAGATGTTGCCTCCTCCAGCCCGGCAATCAGCCGCAGAAGCGTTGACTTGCCGCAGCCCGATGGGCCGACAAACACGCAGAACTCTCCGGGTTCGACGGTCAGGCTGATGCCCTTGATGACATCAACCGCGCCAAAGCTTTTGCGGATGTCCTTCAGGACGACGGAACTGTCTGATGCCATGCGCTACCCTTTCACTGCGCCGGCCGTCATGCCGGCCACGATCTGGCGGTTGAAGAAGATGAAGACGAGCAAAGGCGGAATCGTCACCAGAAGGATGTTCATGAACAGAAGGTTGTACTGGCTTTGGAACTGGCTTTGAAAATTGAAGAGGGTCAACTGGACGGTGACGTTTTCCTTGCCCGGCAGGTAGTAAAGCGGGTTGGTAAAGTCATTGAAGATGGCGATGGACTGCACGACGATCAGGGTCACGGTCACAGGTTTCAGCAGCGGCAGGATCACCTTGAAAAACACCTGCCATGGTTTTGCGCCGTCAATGATGGCCGCCTCGTCCAGATCACGCGGGATGGTGCCAATAAAGCTGCGGTAAAGCAGCACCGAGAACGACAGCCCGTAGGCGACCTGAATCAGGATCATCCCGTGGATCGTCTTGAACATGCCAAGGCCCTGCAGAACCCAGATCGTTGGCACAACGGCAGGCGGCACCATGAGGCCGATCAATATGCCGGCATAGATCATCTTGTTCCAGCCTGACGGTCTGCGCTGAAGCACATAACCGACCATCGCACCAAAGATCACCAGCAGGGTCACGGCACCCACGGTG
>JALOSO010000093.1 GCA_025458385.1 Paracoccaceae bacterium
GATCGGCTGGCTGTCCACGCCTTGCGTCAGCACCGTGGCCCAGAAAAAGTCATTCCAGATAAAGGTGAAGACCAGCACGCTCAGCGCCGCAATCGCGGGCCGCATCAGGGGCAGCACGATGTACCAGAAGATGCGCCATTCCGCAACGCCTTCCACCCGCGCCGCCTCGATCAGTTCGAACGGCAGCGCCTTGATGAAGTTGCGCATGAACAGCGTGCAGAACCCCGTCTGGAACGCAATGTGGAACAGCGCCAGGCCATACCACGTGTCATACATGTTCAGTTGCAGCGTCATATCCCGCACCGGCACCATCAGGATCTGGAAGGGCACGAAGTTGCCTGCCACGAACATGAAGAACACCAGGATATTCGCGCGGAACCCGTAAACCGCCAGCGCAAAGCCCGTCATCAAGGACAGCCCCACCGCCCCGATCACCGTCGGCACAGTGACCCAGATCGAATTCAGCATGTACTGGCCGATGGGCGTTTCGGTGAAGATGTAGACGTAATTCTCCCACGCGATGCCGGAGGGCATGCCGAAGTAATTGCCGGATGCAAGGTCACTGGCGGGCCGCAATGACGTAAGGGCCACGCCAAGCAGCGGGAACAGCCAGATCAGCAGCGCGACGGGCAGGGCAATCGCATACAGCCATTGCATCGGCTGACTGGTGTTTTGAATGGGGCGGGGGAACATCGCTTAGCGCTCCTTCTCGTCGCGCCACATCTTCCAGATGAAGCCAGAGATAAAGACCATCATGATCGCAAACAGAACCACGGCAATCGCCGCACCATAGCCCATGCGTAGCCCGATTTCGCCCAAGGCCATTTCGTACATGTAATAGGACAGCACGCGCGACGACCCGAACGGCCCGCCGCTTGTCATGATCGACACAAGGTCGAAGGACCGCAGCGCGCCGATGACGGTGACGATGACGGCGATGAATGTGGCCGGGCGCAGTTGCGGCAGCACGACATACCACAGCATCTTCCACCCCTTGGCACCGTCCAGACGCGCGGCCTCGATCTGATCAGGGGCGACGTTGTTCAGGCCTGTCAGGTACAGGATCATCACATAGGCGATCTGCGGCCAGAGGCCTGCGGCGATGATGCCATAGGTGACAAGATCAGGGTCGGCGAGGATGGCGGTGCCATCGCCGGTGATCCATTCGGTCAGCAGATAGAACAGGCCGAAATTCGGGGCGTAGAACCACGCGAAGATCAGGCCAACCACAACTTGGCTGATGACGAAGGGAAAGAAGAACAAGGACTTGTACAGGCGGATGCCGCGTACCGTCTGGTTCAGGAAAATGGCCAGAAACAGCCCGATGGGCAGGGCCAGCATATAGAGGACCAGCCATTTGAGGTTGTTCCAGAGCGAGACTTCAAAGGCCGGGTCATTGCCAAGCTCGCGGTAGTTCTGCAGGCCGATGAAGGTGCCGGTGAATTCGCCGTCGCGGTTGTAAAGCCCGTTCCAGTCATAGAACGACAGGGAAATGCTTTGGACGATGGGCCACATCACGTACACGGTGAACATGAACAGGCCGGGTGCCATGAACAGCCAAGGCGCAAGGTTCCGCTGGTTCCAGCGTCGCTTGCCGTGCAACGCCGTTGCCGCCGCCACCGTGTCGGATGCGTTTGCCATTCGTCCCCCCCGAATAGAAAACGGGCGCCCCGTTCAAGGGGCGCCCGCATGGTCAGATCACTGCGGGAAAAGGCGCAGACGGGCCTGTTCCAGCCGCTCCAGAATGGCCTCAAGCTCTTCTGGCTGCACAAGGAACTGCTGGAAGCCATCCATGCCGATGCTGGCATATTCGGCATCCGCGTCACGATCCCAGAACTGGGCGATGCCGCCCGTTGCCGTGGACAGTGCAGCAAAGCCTTCGGACAGGAAGGGATCAGCCGCATCGACGGTTGAACCTGCGTTGGTTGGCAACTGGCCAACAGCCGCGTTCCACTTGGACTGCGCTTCTGCGCTTGCGATATAGGCCAGCAGCAGCTTTGCATCCTCTGGGTTCTTGGCACCCGAGGTCAGGTGGACCGTATCCGTCGGTGCCTCTTCTGCGCGTGCCACACCGGGGGTGATTTCCGGGAACACCATGAAGCCAAGGTTGTCATTCGTCATCCCGCCTTCCTTGAAGACGCCGACAGCGAAGTTGCCCATGACGTAATGCGCGGCCTTGCCCTGCGTAAAGATCGCCGCCGCATCCTGCCAGTCGATCGCGGCATGGTTCTCGGTGACGAAAGGCTGCAGCTTGGCGAATTCGGCAAATACGGCGCGGGCTTCGGGCGATGTCCACGAGATTTTGCCTGCAGCCAGATCGGCGTGGAACTGATAGCCGTTGGTGCGCAGCGACAGATAGTCGAAGATGCCCGCAACCGGCCATTTCGCAACCGAACCGGTGGTCACGCAGTCAATGCCGGCTGCCTTGAACTTTTCGCAGTTGGCCAGGAAGGTTGCCCAATCAACCGTTGCATCTGCGGCTGGCGGCTCCACACCGGCGGCGGCATATGCGTCACGGTTATAGTAGATGCCCCACTGATAGTAGGTGTAGGGGATCGCATACTGCTTGCCGTCAATCGTGGACGACAGCACCGAAGATGCCAGCGCTTCGTTCAGGCCGTTGTTCGCCCAGACGTCCGAGATATCGGCAAACAAGCCAGCCTCGACAAAAGGACGCATGCGGTTTGCCGCATACCAGTTGGCCAGATCCGGTGGGTCTGCCGTCAGAAAGTTGCGGATCGCGTTCTTGTAACCTTCGTGGTCAAAGTTCGTCAGCTGGACGTCGATTTCCGGGTTGGCGGCTTCGAAATCAGCGATCAGCGCCTCGGTGGCTGCCAGAGGAATCGGATCATAGTCCGCGTTCCAGGTGACAACGCGCTGCTGCGCGTATGCAGACCCCGACATGAGCAGCGCTGCCAGAACGGCCAGCGCGCCCGCTTTCTTATGGACCATGGTTTCCTCCCTAGTGGTTCCATTATGTGAAACTAAGTCTTGAATATTGAAAACTATGGTGCTTATCCTTATGGCTGTCAACAGGGCTGGGAGGGCCTGCGACAATGGCAGCAGATGGCACAGAACATGCTGGCAGCACGGGTGATGGAACCGTGGGCAAGGCGCTTGATGTGCTTGATCTTGTTGCGCAATACGGCCGCCCCGTGCGCTTTTCCGATTTGCTGGAACATCGGCTTTTTCCCAAGGCCACGCTTTACCGCTTTCTTCAGACGCTGACGAATCAGGGCATGCTTTCGCATGATGTACAGACCGGCCATTACGCCCTTGGCGTGCGTCTTGTGCGGCTGGCCCATGCCGCCTGGGCCCAATCCAGCCTTGCCCCGATTGCCCGCCCTTTTCTGGATGAACTGGCCGCGGCAACCGGCGAAACCATCCACTTGGCCCAGATGGATCAGGCGCAGGTGCTGTATGTCGACAAACGCAACGCCACCCGCCCGGTCGAGATGTTCAGCCAGGCGGGCAAGGTTGGCCCGGCCTATTGCACAGGCGTGGGCAAGGCGATGCTGGCGCATATGCCCGAAGCCGCGCTGGAGCGCGCGCTGCAGCGCCAGTCCTTTCATCCGTTCACGCCGCAGACCCTGTCTACCCGCACGGCCCTGCGCGCCGAACTGGTGACGATCCGCGCCTGTGGCTATGCCTTTGACCGCGAAGAACATGAGCAGGGTATCATCTGCGTGGCCGTGCCCATCCTGTCGCGCTCGGGGCAGGTGATGGGGGCGATGTCCGTGACATCGACCACACAGCGCACCACGCTGGATGCGTTGGAACAACAGGTTGGCCGCATCAAGGATTGCGCAGCCGCCATCAGCGCCGCTGCCGAAAGCTGGCGCTTTCCGGAACAGAATCAAAGGGGGGAATGACATGTCTGAAGTGACATTGCGGAATGTGGTCAAGCGCTACGGGGATGTCCAGGTGATCCACGGTGTTGACCTTGACATCACCGACGGAGAGTTCTGCGTTTTTGTCGGCCCGTCCGGGTGTGGCAAGTCAACCCTGCTGCGCATGGTTGCGGGGCTGGAGGAGACGACAGGCGGGGCCATCAACATCGGCAATCGCGATGTCACGCAGGAAGACCCATCCGAACGCGGCGTGGCGATGGTGTTTCAGACCTATGCGCTTTATCCGCACATGACCGTGGCCGAAAACATGGGCTTCGGCCTGAAAATGACAGGCCACCCCAAGGCCGAGATCGACCAGAAAGTGGCACAGGCCAGCAAGATCCTGAAACTGGATGAATACCTTGCACGCAAGCCCAAGGCGCTGTCAGGCGGCCAGCGGCAGCGCGTGGCGATCGGGCGGGCGATTGTGCGCGGGCCCGAGGTGTTTCTGTTCGACGAACCCCTGTCCAACCTTGATGCCGAACTTCGTGTGGAAATGCGCGTCGAAATCGCCCGCCTGCACCGCGAGATCGGCGCCACGATGATCTATGTCACCCATGATCAGGTCGAGGCGATGACACTGGCCGACAAGATTGTCGTGTTGCGCAAGGGCCGTATCGAACAGGTGGGAAAGCCGCTGGAACTGTATCACAACCCCGATAACCGGTTTGTCGCAGGCTTTATCGGTAGCCCGGCCATGAACTTTTTGTCCGGAACGGTGGATGGCCGCACTGTCCAGTGCAAGGGACTGGCCAGCTCAATTGCTACGGATGTCGGCCTGCCGGCCACCGGGGCCGAGGTCACGGTCGGCCTGCGCCCACAGCATCTGCAGATTACAGAAGGCGCCAGCCACCGCGTCGAGATGACCGAGGCGCTGGGCGGTGTATCCTTCATCCACGTAACCTCGCCCGCCGGCGAAAAGCTGATCGTCGAGGCACGGGGTGATGTGATCGCGGAACCGGGCCGCAGTGTGGGCATCGGGTTTGCACCAAAGGATGCGCTGTTCTTCATGGCGGATGCGGCGGGTCACCGGCTGCGTTGAACTGCCATTGGCTGCGGCAAATGCGGGGTCAGAACCGCGTATGCCGCAGCGCATCAACCTGGGCCGGGCCCATTTCGCAGACGACCGGGATTGCCGTGTCGATGGCGGCAATAATCGCCTCACGCGGGCCACGCCGCCAATCAGGATGGGCATAGAACGCCGCCAGCCGTTCCGACCGGGCGGCAGCATCGTCAAAGGCGCGGATCAAAAGATAGCGGTCAGGCTCTGCCGAGGGGCCAAAAGCCACGACGTCAAGGCCATGCGCCGCATGCAAAGGCACCGAAACCTGCGTCATCACCCGGTGAAAGGCCATCGCCGTTCCCGGTTGCAACACATAGTTCAGGATTTCGACCGTCGCCATCAGACCCCGTAAGGCTGCACCGGGAAATGACACCACAGCCACCAGATTCGCCAAAGCGGAAACTGCGCCGTTTGCCGATTTTTCTTTGCACTGCGCCAAGATGCCGGATGAGCTGCTGTCGCCACTGGGCGCCGACAGGCAGCAATGGCAGGTGCATCGCGGCGGGTTCCAGCATCTTTGGAATTGCCTTGTGGCCCCCGATGCGCTGCCCGCGCACCTGACCCCGGTCAATTGGCAAGGCGAAGCTACTTGGCAGTCGGGCGATGCGATGCGGGTGCTGTTCCTGACGCCATCCAACCGTTCCGCGCCGGTCTTTGCCACACCCGGTAACCGGGTCATTGCAAGCCCGGTGGTCCTGTGGGGCATGACAGTGCGGCACGGGTTCAACACCTGACCGCACGCGCGCAAGCGAAACCCGCATTGGACATGGGCTGTCACAGTGATCCTGTTCCTGACCATCGCCGGGCTTCCGACCCTTGCGATGCGCAAGGCCCCCCAAGGGCGTTGTGCCGGAAACCCCGGAACAGATCACCCAGGCGGGCGGGTGCCGGTGGATGACGCAGACAGGGCCGCCCCTTTGGCGTGGTTCAGGGCCGCCGGGGCGGAACGGCGCGCCGCCGTCAGGCCGAAAAGCGCCCCGCCAACCCCGCCAACAACGCCTGCCGCGATGCTGCGAAAAGCGCGATTGTCTGGGCCCGCGTCACATCATCGGCCGGACCGGCCTTTGTTTCGGCCTCTCCGGTCTGGCACAGTTGCGCCAGATCGCTGAGGCCAAGGTTCAGCGCCGCCCCTTTCAGGAAATGGTAATCCTCGGTCGTCGGTGGCTGCGTGCGGATCCGGTCGATGACCGTATCCGTCTCTTCCAGAAACATCACCACCACTTCTTCTACCGCTTCAGCGCCAATTTCCTGCGCCAGATCATCTACCCTTTGCCAGTCGATCAAAGCCATGCCTGCACCTGCGCCCGAACCATTGCAGCGCCACGATTGTCTGGCCCGGCTTAACCGCGGGTAACCTGACACCCGAAAAATCATCGGGCATTTTACCTTTCATGCGCGGTTAAGAACTGCCCGGCAGATTGGCGCGAAAGCAAGGGTGGCATAGCCGTTTGATGCAGGCAGAACAGATCACGCAGGGGCACAGCCATGCATCAGCCGCCGTCAGGGCGCTGGTCGTGGATGACAGCCGCGCACAGCGCCGAATTCTGGCCCTGCAACTGCAGCGCTGGGGTTTCGCCGTGACCGAGGCGGAATCCGGCAGTCAGGCGCTGGCCCTTTGGGATGCCGCGCCGTTTGACGTGATCATCAGTGACTGGATGATGCCGGGCATGTCAGGCGTCGAATTCTGCCACGAAATGCGCAAACGCCAGACCGAGGCGTACAGCTATTTCATCCTTCTCACCTCGAAATCCGAAACCGCCGAAATCACCCGTGGGCTTGAGGCCGGGGCCGATGATTTTCTGACCAAGCCCTTCAATGCCGAGGAGTTGCGTGCCCGTCTGCGCGCTGGTGAGCGTATTGTCAGCATGCAACGGCAGGTCATGCAAAAGAACGCGCAGATCCGCGCGGCCCTCGACAAGATCCAGGATCTTTACGATGCGCTTGACCGTGACCTGCAAGAGGCGCGCAAGCTGCAGTTGGGCCTGATGCAGAACCGCACGCAGGATTACGATCAGGGACAGGTCAACATCCTGATGCGGCCATCGGGCCATGTCGGCGGTGACCTTGCAGGAAGTTTCCGCATCAATCAGGGCCGTATCGGCGTCTATTCGGTAGATGTCTCGGGCCACGGGGTTGCATCGGCCATGATGACGGCGCGGCTGGCTGGCTTGCTGTCGGGTGGATCGCCCGACCAGAACATCGCCATCCGCAAGGCAACAATGGGCCAGCAATTCGCGTGGGAACCGCACGCCGTGGCCGCGCGCCTGAACCGCCTGATGATCGAGGATGTGCAGGCTGAACAGTACTTTACCCTTGCCTATGCCGAGGTTGACCTGACCACCGGCGAAGTGGCCCTTGTACAGGCAGGCCACCCTCATCCGGTCATCCTGCGGGCCGACGGGCGGATTGAGGTGATCGGGGGGGGCGGCTTGCCCATCGGGCTGATCCCGGAGGCCCCCTATGAAACCGTCGCCGCGCATTTGCAGCCAGGTGACCGGCTGATGCTGTTGTCAGACGGGGTGACGGAATGCCCGTCGCCACAGGGTGACGAATTGGGACAAGACGGGCTGGTAACCATCCTGCACCGCCTTGGTGAAATGACCAGCCCCCAGCTGATCGAGGCGTTGCAATGGGAACTGGTCAGCCATCACGGCAAGGCTGAATTCCCGGATGACGTGTCAGCCCTGATCCTTGATTATTACGGCCCAGTGCCGGCGTCAGCCAACCACGATGCAACCAAACCTTGATCGCCGGGGTTACCCAACAGGCGCGGGGCATCCTGCAGGGGCAGCCAGACGGCGGTATGGCCGGGTTCGGTCGGCGGCCCCAGACGCCGTACCGGGCGCGCCAGATAGATCGTGCACAGTTTTTCGGCCCACAGGTCATATTCCGGCATATATGTAAATCGGCGGAACGCGCCCAGCCGGCGTCGGATTTCGATCCGCCAACCGGTTTCCTCGATCACCTCACGGTGTAGCGCTGTGATCGGATGTTCGCCCCGGTCAATCCCGCCACCCGGCAACTGGATTTCGGGGCCGGGGTCCATTTGCACCGTGGCAAGCAGGCTGTCGCCGCGCATCAGCAGCGCATAAACACCGGGACGGAGGGTATAGCGTTGCCCCATTTTTGGCGTATCGCCATACCGTCTGATCATGTCTTTGCCCTTGGACCGGTGGTTGCCCTGCCTATATAGGCGCGGTATGCCACATCTGGCAGCCAGGAAAACCCCATGATTACCACACCTCAAATCGCCTGGGACGATACCGTCCTGCCGTTTCAGCTTGATCACTCGGATATCCGGGGGCGCGTGGTGCGTCTGGATGGTGCGTTGGAAAGCGTGCTGCGCCAGCACGCCTACCCACCGGTGATCGAGGCGCTGGTGGCGGAAATGGCCTTGTTGACGGCGCTGATTGGCCAGGCGGTCAAGCTGCGCTGGAAGCTGAGCCTGCAGGTGCGGGGCAAGGGGCCCGCGCGGCTGATTGCGACGGATTACTATGGGCCAAGCGCGGAAGGGGAGCCTGCGCGCATCCGGGCCTATGCAAGTTACGATGCCGAAAGGCTGGATCACGACGCGGTGCCGTTCAGCCAGATTGGCGAAGGGTACTTTGCCGTGCTGATCGATCAGGGGCAGGACATGACGCCCTATCAGGGCATCACGCCGATTGCGGGCGGGTCACTTTCGGCCTGTGCAGAGACGTATTTCGCGCAAAGCGAGCAACTGCCGACGCGGTTCCAACTGGTGTTCGGCAAAAGCACAGAGCCGGGCCAGCCATCGCATTGGCGAGGCGGCGGCGTGATGTTGCAGCATATGCCGAAGTCGTCTTTGGTGGCGGCAGAGGCGGGGTCAGGTGAAGGCGGGTTGTTGCAGCACAGCGATATTCTTGCGGGCGAAGAGGGCGAAAACTGGAGCCGCGCGAATATCCTGCTGGATACGGTGGAGGAGTTGGAGCTGATCGGGCCAACGGTGGCACCGACGGATCTGCTGGTGCGATTGTTCCATGAGGAAGGCCCGCGGGCGTTTGATGCGCAACCGGTGCGCTTTGGCTGTTCCTGTTCGGCAGATAAGGTGCGGCAAAGCATGTCGATTTATTCTGCCAAGGATATCAGGCACATGACGACGGATGAGGGCATCGTGACGGCAGACTGCCAGTTCTGCGGTGCGCATTACGAGCTTGATCCGCTGACCCTGGGCTTCGAGGCGAAAAAGGCCGATGGGCAATGATGAAGCGCGTTTGCGGGCGGCACTTGCACGCCCGGCGGGCGAATCATCTGACTATGATCTGAATCCGGGGCTGGCCTTGGCCCCGGACCGGCCCCTCCGGGATGCGGCGGTGCTGGTGGCGGTGTGGCAGGGGCGGGTGCTGCTGACGAAACGGTCATCGGCGCTGAAGCATCATCCGGGGCAGATTGCCTTTCCGGGGGGGAAGGTGGATGCGGGGGATGACGGGCCCGAGGGTGCGGCGCTGCGTGAGGCGTGGGAAGAGGTGGGTCTGGCACCGGGGAATGTGACGGTGCTGGGCAGGCTTCCGGTGCATGAAACGGTGACGGGATATCGGGTGACACCCGTTTTGGGCCTTGTCAGAGACGCTTTTGAGGCTGTTCCGCAGGAATCCGAGGTGGCCGAGGCGTTCTGGGTGCCGCTGGCGCATGTGACCAACCCGGCGAATTTCGCGATCGAGCAGCGCGAATGGCGGGGGGTCTGGCGGCGGTACTATGCGGTGCCGTGGGGGCCTTACTATATCTGGGGTGCGACGGCGCGCATTTTGCGGGGGCTGGCAGACCGGATGGGGCCATGAAGGTTTCGGGAGACTGGCTGGCGGCGGCGGGGGTGCAAGCGGTGTTGGCTGCGCTGTCGGGCGCGGGGCATCAGGCGCTGGTCGTGGGGGGCTGCGTGCGCAATGCGGTGCTGGGGGCACCGGTTGCGGATGTGGATGTGGCGACGGATGCTGTGCCCGAAACAGTCACTAACATTGCAGAAATGGCGGGTTTCCGGGTGATTCCGACGGGGATAGACCATGGCACTGTCACCGTGCTGGCGCTGGGTGCGGCGGTAGAGGTGACGACGTTCCGGCGCGATGTGGCGACAGACGGGCGGCACGCGGTGGTGGCGTTCAGCACGGATATTGCGGAAGATGCGGCGCGGCGGGATTTCACGATGAACGCGCTGTATGCGCGGGCGGATGGCACAGTGGTGGATCCGCTGGGGGGATTGCCAGACCTTTTGGCGCGAAGGGTGCGGTTTGTAGGGGAGGCAGAGGCGCGCATCCGCGAGGACTATCTGCGGATTCTGCGGTTTTTCCGGTTTCAGGCCTGGTACGGGGCCGAGGGGATGGATGCCGAGGGGCTGGCGGCCTGTGCAGCGAATATCGCTGGTTTAGAGACGCTTTCGCGCGAACGCGTGGGGGCAGAGATGCGCAAGCTGCTGGCGGCACCGGACCCTGCGCCGGCGGTGTCGGCGATGGCGCAGGCGGGGGTGCTGGGGGCAATCCTGCCGGGGACGGATGCGCGGTGGCTGGGGGTGCTGGTGCATCTGGAGGCGGGCTTGCCGCCCCGATGGCTGCGGCGGCTGGCGGTGCTGGGGGGGCCTGATGCGACCGACGCGCTGCGCCTGTCACGCGAGGAATCGCGTCATTTGGGCGATATCAGAGCCGCTTTTTCAGGTGATGACGGCCTTGCAGCCTGCGGGTTTCTGTATGGGGAGGTGGTGGCCGGTGATGCGGCGCTGCTGCGCGCAGCCCTGACGGAA